>CAZSDE010000406.1:0-3984 GCA_964605435.1 uncultured Akkermansia sp. | reverse complement strand
CCGCGAGGTGCTCGCCACCTCCCAGGGCTTCCGGAAACTCGAGGAACATTCCCTCCTGCCCCACCGCGACGCCACCGACGGAGCCTACGCCGCCCTCATCGAACGCATACCGCCCGCCGCATGACTCCCATCCTCGACGTGCGCAGACTCTCGGTCTCGCGCCACGGAACCCCAGTCCTCCGCAGCCTCTCATGGCAGATCCTCCCAGGCCAGTTCTGGACCATCCTCGGCCCCAATGGCTCCGGGAAAACCTCCCTCCTCAGCTGCCTCACCGGCCTCCTCACCCCCTCATCAGGCACCATCTCCGTCCTCGGCGAAACCTTCGGCGATTCGGACTGGATCGGCCTCCGCAGACGCATCGGCATCGTCAGCAGCAGCGTCCGCCAGCTCATCGATGACTCGGAACCCGCCCTCTCAGTCATCGCCAGCGGCCTCCACGGACAGATCAATTACTGGGGCCGCCTCTCCCCGTCAGAAATCTCAGCAGCCCGCCGCGCCGCCGCCACCTTCCGCTGCTCCCACCTCGCCTCCCGCCCATGGGCCGTCCTCAGCCAGGGCGAACGCCAGCGCATCCTCATCGCCCGCGCCCTCATCTCCCAGCCCGACCTCCTCATCCTCGACGAACCCTGCGCAGGCCTCGACCCCGTAGCCCGCGCCCGCTTTCTCCAACTGATCTCCCGCATCGCCTCCCGCCCAGCCCCCGCCGTCATCCTCGTCACCCACCACGTCGAGGAAATCCCCGCCGCCTGCTCCCACATCCTCACCCTCCGCAATGGCCGACCCCTCGCCGCAGGCCCCGCCGCCACCACCCTCACCAGCACCACCCTCAGCCGCGTCTTCGGTGCCCCCGTCACCCTCGCCGGCTCCCCCGGCCGCTGGTCGCTCTCCTGCCCGCCCAAACCTCCCCGGTGCCCCACCCACTGACCGCTGGCGTTCCCCCAACTACCCCGCTACAGTGCGTTTTCCTGCATGCACCCTCTCCCGGCTTTCCTGCTAGGCTTCTCGCTCGCAGCCGCCGTCGCCTGGTTCTTCCGGCGGCTCGGCATGAGGAAAATCCGCGGCCTCGAGCGGGAAAAGGAAGACCTCCTCACCGAAGAAAGCCGCGTCTTCTCCTTCCTTCACGAAATCAGTACCTCCCTCGGCGGCGACCGCACGCAGCGGCGGCTCCACGAGGACATCGTCCACGGCATCGCCAGAGTCGTCGGAGCCGACGCCGCCGCCCTCTACCTCACGGACAACCGCTCGGGCTCGATGCTCATCCCCGCCGCCCTCACCCGGGACTGCCCACCCCTCATCGAACTCCCGGAAGCCCAGCGCCACATCCCCCTCAGCGCCATCTCCAGCTGGCTCCAGCTCACCGCCACCCCGGCCCACAGCGGCCTTCTCGGCTCCTGCCTCGCTTCCCAGATTCCCGTCAATTCCCCGCCCCTCTCCGGCCACGGCCCATGGACTACCCCGCTCGCCCCGTCCCAGGAAGGCATCGCCGTCATGATCGCCCCTCTCATCTCGGCAGGACGCCGCATCGGAGTCGTCGCCGTCGCCCAGCAGCAAGGCCACCCACCCTTCTCACCCCACGCCTTCGATGTCTTCCGCTCCGCCGCGGAACAATGCGCCTTCGCCCTCGCCAGCGCTGTCATCCAGCAGGAAGCACACGACAAACGCCGCATCGAGGATGAAATCCGCTCGGCCTCGGAAGTCCAGCGCATCCTCCTCCCGCGCTCCGCCCCAGACCTCTCCGATTACGAAATCCATGCCACCAATACCCCCGCCAGCGTCATGAGCGGGGACTACTTCGATTACATCCGCATCGACGAAAATCACACGGGCCTCGTCATCGCAGACGTCTCCGGCAAAGGCTTCCCCGCCAGCCTCGTCATGGCCACCTGCCGTGCCCTGCTCCGCGGCGTCTCAGCCGGCGAATTGTCCCCTTCATCCGCCCTCGGCGCCGTCAACCGCCGCCTCTGGGGCGACGTCCGCGAAGATACCTTCATCAGCCTCGCCTACTGTATCCTCGACCGCCATAGCCCGCGCATCACCATGTCCCGCGCCGGACACGACGCCCCCCTCCTCTACTCCGCAGCCACCGGAACCGTCACCCCCCTCAAACCTCCCGGCCTCGCCCTCGGCGTCGACAGCGGCAAAGTCTTCGAACGAGTCACCAGAGACTTTACCTTCTCCATGGAAAGCGGCGACTGCCTCCTCCTCTACACCGACGGCGTCAACGAAGCGGTCAACCACGAAGGCGACGAATTCGGCATGGACCGCCTCACCGAAACCTTCCGCCAGTCCGCCGCCGGCGGCCCCGCCACGGTCATCAGCGCCTTCACCGATGCCCTCAAGGCCTTCACCGGTACCCAACCCCAATCGGACGACATCACCATCATCGCCGTCCGGAGACGCTGACCCTTCCCGCACCACGGAATCAGCAGCCAAAGCAGAAAAATCAGGGGGGACAAAGCCCACCGCGGTGTAGTCCCGGATGGAACGGTTCATCCAGACCGCTCCACCAGATAAACCCACAACACCATCACCCCGCCATGAAACTGCTCCTCGCCGCCGCGCTGCTCCCACTGCTCGCCACTCAGGCCACCGCCGCTCCCGCCGGCAAACGCTCCTGCTGCCAGAAGAAAGCCTGCGCCGAATGCTGCAAAAACGGCAAATGCAAGGAATGCTGCGGCGACCAATGCAAAAAGTGCTGCAAACCGTAAACGGAAAGCACTGACGCCTCCGGCACCGCCGCACCACGCCCCGCCATGACTCCTCCCGACGATCCCCTCGACGATCTCATGGCCTCATGGAAGGTACCCGCGGCGGTGCCGGAACGCTTCGCCGCCGGAGTCCACGCCCGCATCGCAAGGGCGGCACTTCCCTCCCCATGGGAAAAATTCGCCACCCTCCTCTTCCGGCCTCTCCCGCTCTCCGCTGCCACGGCCGCTGCCCTCGCCGCAGGCATCCTCGCCGCCCTCCCCAGCCGGTCTCTCGCCGATACCCAGAGTGACCCCGGCTCGGATTACCTCCGCTCCATCTCGCCCTTCGCTTCCACGTCCCTCCACGGAGACCGCCACCCATGAAGGCCGCACCACGGCTCGCCATCCTCGCCGCCTCGCTCGCAGGCATCGCCGCCCTCGCCTACTCGACCACCAATCGGCTCCTCCCGCACCGGACCACCACACCCTCCGCTCAGGAAACCCAGCAGAACGGCCTGCGCTGGCTCCGCGACCACTACCAGCTGGACGAACCCACATGGCTGCGCATCGCCGCGCTCCACGAAGCCTACTACCCGGTCTGCGGCGAAATGTGCGCACGCATCGCCGCCGCCAATGCAAGGGTCGCCGAACTCATGCAGCAGTCCGACCGGTTCTCTCCGGAACTGGAGACCTCCCTCCGCTCAGCCGAGGCCACCCACGCAGACTGCCGCGCCGCCCTCCTCCGCCACGTCTACGAAGTCGCCGCCCTCATGCCGCCAGACGCCAGCCGACGCTACCTCGCAGAAATGGCCCCTCGCCTCCTCCACGAAGGACGCCACGCGGACGAAATCATGGCTCCACGCCCGCATCCATGACTCCCCCGCAGGACGAAGGCCCCAGCGACTCGGGCCTCATGGACGCCCTCGCCAACGGCCACGACCACGCCCTCGACGCCCTCATGCACCGCTGGGCACCCCGCATGCACGCCTTCCTCCTCCGCATGACAGGCAACCCCACCCAGGCCGCAGATCTCGCTCAGGAAACCTTCGTCCGACTCTTCCTCCGCCGCTCTTCATGGAAACAGGGATCCGCCTTCCAGCCATGGATCCTCCAGATCGCCGCCAACCTCGCGCGCAATCACTTCCGCTGGTCCTCCCGCCACCCCTCGGATTCCGGCGATTCCCTCGACACCCTCCCGGATCATTCCGCCGACCCAGCCATGGCCGCCGAACTCGCCGACCGCGCCAGCCCCGTCCGCCGCGCCGTCCTCGCCCTCCCCACCGACCTGCCCGAAGCC
>CAZSDE010000405.1:0-3994 GCA_964605435.1 uncultured Akkermansia sp. | reverse complement strand
TGAGCACACAGCCGGCACTGAGCAGAAAGCGGGGCCCCTTGCAGCGCCGCAGGACTTCCCTCGTTTCCCGCCGGACTTCACCGGGCGTCCCAGTGCGGATCCAGCCAGCCTAACACGGGCCTCACGTAACCCGGCGGCCTTTCCGCAGCAGTTCGTCCATGGCCGCTTGCCCCGGACCTTCCTCGTAATGCAGCAGCGCTGGAGCATCGTCCGGCAACGCCCCCAGATGCACGGATTCCCCATGCAGATGAATGAAATTGAGCGGCATGCCAGCCGCCGCCGTCAGACAGGCGCGGTCGGAGGTCCCTGCCAGTTCCAGATACCGTTCCTCCGTGAAAACCCCGGCCCGCGCATGCTGCGCCACCAGAAAAACTCCGTCGATTCCCGCATCCAGCAGGGCCGCCATCAGTTTCACCGTATTCCGGGCGAGCAGATCCAGTCCAACCGCAATGTCCCCCGGATTCTCCTCACAGTCACGCAGAAAGCGATCGCCCCCCAATGCCGCCGCCTGAAAGAGCGGCAGGAAAACTGTCTGGACGACGGGAATCTCCGGATCAAGCGCCCGCCGCACCATGCGGGCACAGTCGAGATGCCGTCCCACGAAGCCCGCTGCCGGATCGAGTTCCCGCAGCGCCCGCCAGTCAGCCGCTTCCCGGATCACTCCCGGTCCGATCCAGCGCCGCCCCAGCGCATCGCCGCGCCACTCGTCTTCAAGTCCATGATCCCGCAGCTGAAAGGTCGAGGCCGGCGTGATCTTCACAAAATCGCAGTCGAACCTCCGCTGAAATGCAAGGGTCGCATCGCGCATCGTGCCGGCTTCCTGATCGGCCACGGGATGATGCTGCCAGAAAGCCACCGGACAGGTGGGCTGACTTTCTCCCGACAGGACGCTGTCAATCAAATCGCGGTATTTCAACATGTTTGCATCGCTGCTTCCTCACGGCACCGGCAGCGGGCGGGCCAATATGCATGGAAACCACACGACGCCAGAAAATTCCGGCTGAGGAATCCTTCGTTGCCGCCCGTCGTGCGCCCATGCACAGGGAACAGGATGCCTCATCCGCCGATCCATGAATTTGTCATTGTCGGGCATGGACTCGCCGGTGCTTCCCTTGCATGGGAACTGATCCGCCGGGGCCATCGTCCGCTCGTGATTGACCGGGAGGAAGCAGTCACCTCGTCGCTGGTGGCGGCGGGAATTGTCACGCCCATCACCGGGCAACGGGTGGCTCTTGGCTGGCGGATTGCGGAATTCTGGCCATGTGCGGCGCAGTTCTACAAAACCACGGCAGCGCAGCTCGGGCGGAATTTCTACCACTGTCTGCCGCATGTCCGGCTGCTCAATACAGCAGATGAGGAACGGCGCTGGGCAGAAAAGCGGAACGACCCGGCCTTTGCGCAATGGCTGGTGTCGCCGCAGCCCGACCCCCTTGTCCCACCGGGGGCCGTGCCGGGTCCAGGATTTGCCATGCAGAGCGCATGGCTCGATGTTCCCGGCTGGATCCGGGCGTCACGTCAATGGCTCAAGGACCGCGGGCTCTTCCTTCCGGCAGATGCCGGGCCGGCTTCGGCCAGTCCCGCCGGACCCGCCACCATGACCACGTCGGCTGGAACCATCCACGCCCGCACCATCGTCCTCTGCCAGGGACACGAAGCGTCCCGCCATCCGCATTTTTCATGGCTCCGCTGGAAATCAGCCAAAGGCGAAATCCTCGACCTGTCCATTCCCGATCTGCCGGGCGACCGCATTCTGAACCGTTCCCAATGGCTCCTGCCGCTGGGCCATGGCCGCTTCCGGACTGGCTCGGGCTACGCATGGGATGACCTCACGACAAGCCCGACGGAGGCAGGCCGCCACGCCATCGAGGCCCAACTCGCCCGCCTCATCACAGTCCCATGGCAGGTCACGGGCCACTCGGCCGCAGTCCGTCCCATCATCCGCGAAAGCCGCGCCATCATCGGCCGCCATCCCGCCCACCCGCAACTCGCCTTCTTCAATGGGCTCGGCTCCAAGGGCGTCCTGCACGCCCCATGGTTCGCGGCCCAACTGGCCGATCACCTCATCACAGGCCGCCCGCCGGAATACGAGTCCGACCTCTGCCGGAATGCATAGTGCCAGATGGAAAATCCGCTTCCTCATCCACGTAATGCTCTCGGCTTTTCCCTGATCCCGATGCCTCTAAAACTCCGACTTTCCCTCATGAACCGCTGCCTTCCCCGATTTTTCGCCGCTGCCGCCATCGCCGCCCTCCCGATGGCTCCCTCTGTGCGAGCCCAGGAACCCGCTCCCGCCGCGGCGACCGCCCTCCCGGCCCTTCCCGCCACGGGTCCCCTCGCCTTCCGCGATGGCGATATGGTGGTCCTGCTCGGCGATACGTTTTTCGAACGCGACGGCAACTACGGTCACCTCGAAGCAGCCATCACGGCAACCTGCGCGGGCAAACACGTCCGCTTCCGCAACATGGGCTGGTCCGGCGATACCCCGCGCTGCGAAAGCCGTTCGTACTTCGGCCCGCCGCAGGAAGGATTCGACCGACTCAAGGCACAGCTCACCGAAATCCGGCCGACCGTGGTGATCTGCTGCTACGGGGCCGTCGATGCCTTCCATGGCGAGGCCGGTCATGCCGATTTCACGGCCTCCTACGAACGCATGCTGAACATGATCCGCGAGATCTCGAATCCTTCGGTCATTCTGATGTCGCCCCCGGCCACCGGCGACCACCCGGCCCTCGCCAATCACGGCCCGAAACTCGCCGGCATCCGCGACGCCATTCAGAAGCTCGCAGCCTCCCGCAACCACCGCTTCGCAGACATTCTCACCGCCACGCAGCCGGTCCCGAAGAAAACGGTGAACGGGGTCACGTTCACGGAGGCGGATTATGCCGCCATGACACCGGCCATCGTGGCTGCCCTCGGCCTGCCCGCTCCCAGCCCGGATGATACCGCCAGACTGGCCGAACTCCGCAAGGCCGTCGTCGCCAAGCAACGCCTGTTCTTCCACCGCTGGAGACCACAGAACGAAACCTACCTCTTCGGCTTCCGGAAACACGAACAAGGCAACAACGGCGTCGAAATCCCCATGTTCGACCCCCTCATCGCCAAACAGGAGGAAGTGATCGCTTCCATCGCCGCCAAATCCAAGGGCCCGAACTGATCACCCACCGCACACCGAACCAACTCTCTCCGGAACCTTTCTCTTCCTTCCTTCCATGAAGCGGATCTCTGTCTCTCTCCTCGCCCTCACTGCCGCCACGGCCACGACCCAAGCCCAGCGCGACCTCCGGGAAATCCCGTCGACCGACCCCGCGGTCCAGCAGGCCACCTTCCAGCTCCCCGCGGAACTGCAGGCAAACCTGTTCGCCCAGGATCCCATGATCGCCAAACCCATCCAGATGGCATGGGACGAAAAGGGACGCCTCTGGTGCGCCAGCAGCGCCATCTACCCGCACATCAAACCAGGCCAGGAACAGTCCGATAAAATCGTCGTCCTCGAGGACACAGATCACGATGGCAAGGCGGACAAGAGCACGGTCTTCTACGAAGGTCTGCTCATCCCGACGGGAATTCTGCCAGGCGACGGCGGAGCCTACATCGCCAATTCCACGGAACTCCTCTTCATGAAGGATACCAACGGAGACGGCCGGGCCGACACCAGCGAGGTCATCATGAGCGGCTTCGGCACGGAGGACACCCACCACATTCTTCATAGCATCAAACGCGGCCACGATGGCTGCCTCTACTTCAACCAGAGCGTCTACATCCACACCCACACGGAAACCCCCTACGGCGTCCGCCGCCTCATGGGATCAGGCATCTGGCAGTACCGCTCGGAAACCAAACGCGCGGAAATCTTCGCCATGGGCCACGTCAATCCATGGGGCCACGTCTGGGACCAATGGGGCCAGAGCTTCGTAACAGACGGTGCCTACGGCGAAGGCATCAATCACTCGTTCCCAGGAGCCACCTTCATCTGCCTTCCCAACCGCCTCCCCCG
>CAZSDE010000404.1:0-4006 GCA_964605435.1 uncultured Akkermansia sp. | reverse complement strand
CGGGATGGTTGCCTGTGCGCTGGTGCATGCCGTGCAGAGCGGTTGTGCGAGTCCTGTGGAGGTGCGGGTTAAGGGGGGAGACACGCTTGCGGTGGGATTTGTGCGTGACGGTGCGGGATTCCGCGACGTGACCCTGACTGGTCCGGCCGACCTTGTATTTTCTGGTGAGATTCCGGTTCCAGCGTGAGCGCATCCGGTCGAATCATAGACCTCATTTTTCAAGCCAACCCCTATCATCATGTACCGCGGCACTTTTACAGCCCTCTGCACTCCATTTACAGCTGACAATCGCGTCGATGAGGCGGCCTTCCGGAAGCTCATTGATTTTCAGTTTGCGAACGGGGTGACTGGGATTGTGCCGGTGGGGACGACGGGGGAATCGCCGACGCTTTCGCATGAGGAGCATGAGCATGTCATTGCGCTGGCTGCGAAGTTTGCAGATGGGCGGGGGCCGGTGATTGCCGGGACGGGGAGCAACAGCACGGATGAAGCGATTGAGCTGACGAAGGCAGCGGAAGCAGCGGGCTGCGAGGCTGTCCTGCAGGTGTGTCCGTATTACAACAAGCCGTCGCAGGAAGGATTGTTTCAGCATTTCAAGGCGATTGCCGATGCGACGAAGTGCAAAGTGATGCTCTACAGCATTCCCGGGCGGAGTGGGATTGAGATTGGCATTGAGACGACGGCGCGTCTGGCGGCGGCGTGTCCGAACATAGTTTCCATGAAGGAAGCGGGTGGCAGTGTGGAACGGGTCAATCAGCTCGTGTCGCAGTGTCCGGAAGCCTTCACGACGCTGAGCGGGGATGATTCGCTGACGCTGTCGTTCATGGCTGTGGGGGCGACCGGGGTGGTGAGTGTGGCGTCGAATGTGATTCCGCGTCAGATGAGTGATCTGGTGAAGGCGGCGCTGCAGGAGGATTACCGTGCGGCCCGCGAGATGCACCGGAAGTACTATCCGTTGTTCAGTGCCTTTCTGAAACTTGATACCAATCCTGTGCCTGTGAAGACGGCGCTCAAGCTGATGGGCATGAGCAATGGGAACCTGCGGCTGCCGATGGTGCCGATGGTGGCGGCGAAGGAGGACGAACTGCGGACTGCGCTGGGGGCGGTCGGTGTCATCTGAACGAATCCGCAGTGAACCAAACCTGAGCTATCATCGATATGAGCAGAAAAGACGGAAGACAGTCAGACCAGCTGAGGCCGGTGCGTTTCATTCCTCACATCGCGCCGCAGGCGAAGGGAAGCGTGCTGGCGTGCTTTGGGCGGACCCATGTGATCTGCACGGTGATGATTGAGGATCAGGTGCCGCGGTGGATGAAGGAACAGGGAGTGCAGGGGGGGTGGCTGACGGCTGAGTACTCCATGCTGCCGGCCTCGACGCAGGACCGCAAAGCGCGGGACATTACGAAGGGGAAGCTGGATGGAAGGAGTCAGGAAATCCAGCGACTCATTGGGCGGGCCATGCGTGCGGTGGTTGATCTGAGCGTGCTTGGGCAGCGGACAGTCTGGATTGACTGCGATGTGCTGCAGGCGGATGGCGGGACGCGGACGGCGGCGATCACGGGAGCCTGTGTGGCGTGTGCGATCGCCTTTGACCGTCTGGTGGCGGAGAAGAAGCTGTTCCGGTCGCCGCTTACGAAGCTGGTGGCGGCGGTCAGTGCGGGCATCTGCGGAGGGGAGGCGTTGCTGGATCTGGATTATCTGGAGGACCGGGATGCGGAAGTGGATGCGAATTTTGTGCTGACTGAGGGTGGGGAATTTGTGGAGATTCAGGGGGCCGGGGAGGAGAGTACGTTTACGGCACCGCAGCTGGCGAGTCTGCTGGCGCTCGGGCAGAAGGGGATTACGGAACTCTGTGCGCTGCAGCGCGAGGCCATCCGGGCCACGCAGTCTGATGCGAGTGTGGACCAGGTGGCCGCGCTGGCGGAATTCTTTGCCCGGCGCTGAGGGCATGAAGCGACTGCGCATGCTGTTCGGGGCGGTCCTGCTGGTTCCGGCGGCGCTGGAGGCAGGGGATCAGGCGCAGTGGGGAACGGCGTGGGGGCGGAACATGGTGTCTGCGGAGACCGGTTTGCCTGCCGAAATTGGCTTTGCTGACGGGCGGAACGTGCGTTGGCAGGTGGCGCTTGGGACCGAGACGCACAGTACGCCCGTGGTGTCCGGTGGGCGGGTTTTTGTGGGCACGAACAATGGAGTGCCGCGTGATGCGGGGCATGCCGGGGACCGCGGCGTGCTCATGGCCTTTGCCGAGAATGACGGGCGGTTTCTGTGGCAATTGGTGGTGCCGAAGCGCAGCGAGGATCCTTATTTCGACTGGCCGAAGAGCGGAATCTCGTCGCCGGCGACGGTTGAGGGCGACCGGGTCTATGTGGTGACCAACCGCGGCGAGGTCGTCTGTCTGGATGCGGCGGGGCTGGCCGATGGGAATCAGGGGCCGTTCCGGGACGAGGGTAGGCACATGACCCCTGAGGGTGAGCCGGTGCGCGAGCCAGGGGAGGGCGATGCCGACATTCTGTGGGTCACCGATCTGACTGAGGTTGCCGGCATCTGGTCGCATGATGCGGCGCACAGTTCCATCCTGATTGACGGGGAGAATCTGATTCTGAACAGTGGAACGGGCGTGGACAATACGCACCGGAGGATCCGGAGGCCCGAGGCACCGGGTCTGGTGGTACTGGACAAGGCGAGCGGCCGGTTGGTGGCACGCGACCGTGAGAACATTTCGCCGGAGACTTTTCACTGCAACTGGTCCGCTCCGTCACTTGCGGAGAGTGGCGGTCAGCGGCGTCTCTTTTTCTGTGGTGGCAATGGGATGATCTATGCGTTTGCGCCGCCCGGGCAGGATCGGAGCGATGGCGTGGCGGCCCTGCGGAAGCTCTGGGTGCATGATCCCGATCCTGCAGCGCCCAAGCGGGAGGTGCATGTGTACAACCAGAATCGTCAGGAAGGACCCAGCAATGTCTTCGGCATGCCTGTCGCTCATGAGGGGAGGCTGTACGTGGCGGGTGGTGGAGACCTGTGGTGGGGGAAGACCAGCTCGTGGCTGCAGTGTCTTGATCAGGAGAGCGGCAGACTCCTGTGGACGGCTGGGCTTGGAAAGCATGTCATGAGTACAGCGGCGGTGAGCGGCGAACTATGCTTCATTGCGGACACTGACGGCGTGATTTATTGTTTTCACGCCGTGACCGGTCGTGAATTCTGGCGTCATGCCACGCGGGGCGACTACTGGGCATCTCCGCTGGTGGCGGATGGCCGGGTTTATCTGGGGAGCCGCAAGGGGGGCGTTGTGGTGCTGGCTGCCGACCGCAAGGGTCCGCGAGTTCTCAGTGAATCTCATGCCGGTTCGCCGGTCAGTGCGACGGCGGTGGCTGCGAGCGGGCGGCTTTTCCTTGCGACCATGACGACCCTGTACTGCGCGGAGCAGGCGAAGTGAGCGGGGGCTTGCTGGCTGGTTTCAGCGGCGTTTCCAGAGGGTGCCGAGGGCGACGGACCATTGGAATTTGCGGGCGTGTTCCCGGATGAGGAAGGGGAGGTCGTGCTGGCGGACAAGATCGAAGTGAGGGGACAGAATGGACTGGAGCCAGTCGAAGGTGCGTCCGCTGGGCCAGCGGTCGGGCGGGGTGAATTCCTCGAGCCAGGTGCAGGGCGTGGTGAGGATGAGTTCGCCGCCTGGGCGGACGAGGCCGGGGAGGCGTTCGAGGAACAGGAGAGGGTTGGTGAGCCGGCAGATGAGGTTGGCGGCGTGGACGAGGTCGAAGGTGCCCAGAGATTCCGGGAGATTCATGGCATCGCCGCGGGAGAAGGCGATGCGTTGCGGAATGGCGTGGGTCGGGCGGTGAGCGGTGAACTGCCGGGAGAGGTTTCCTTCTTCTGCGATTTCGCAGTCGATGTGATCGTTCGTGCAGAGTTCGCGGGCGGCGTCGATGAAGGCCTGGGAGAAGTCGATGCCGACGACTTCGCCGCAGAAGCGGGAGAGTTCGAAGGAAGAACGACCGACGGCGCAGCCGAC
>CAZSDE010000403.1:0-4043 GCA_964605435.1 uncultured Akkermansia sp. | reverse complement strand
CGCGTAGAAGGAATCCGGGTATCGGAACACATCGCCAGCCGCCACCCGGTCCATGGTTTCCCCGTAAATCTCGAGGCATTCCGGGAGATGCTCGTCGTACTCAAGGTAACAGGGCTCGAGGCTGTCGCGCCAGGCATTGCGCAGGTAATTGCGCAGCCTCGGACGGTAGCGGCGGAATTGCTCGTCCGGAGAGAGCGTGAGGTCGATGGACACGGTGGTCTGCGCGTACTCCGTGTACCCCAGTCCCTCGAGGATGGATCCCTGCGCTAGAATGGGATTGAGCTTGGAAAAGGCAAAGATGACGCCCCGGCGGCGCAGTTCGGCCGTCAATTCCCTCTGGAAATGCCGGATGAGAGCACCCGGAACATCGGGACCCGACGCCAGCGGACCAGCATAGTCCCCCACGGAAACGGCATCGCTTCCTCCGCATTCATCCAATCCGGGCACCGCTCTGATGGGCCGCAGCAGCAGAGGCAATGCCACGAAGTCGCTCCCCTCGCGACCCACAAAGAGAAACGCGGAGCCTTCCCCGCGTCCCTCCGCATGCAGCCACAGATCGGGAAGGTGCCCGGCGTCGCTGACCGCAGCCTCCTCCACCAAAGCCCGCCACGCGGAGGCCTCCGCAGAGGAAAAGACCGTAAAGCACGGACCGTCTCCAGACCGGGCATCAAGGACACAGGAAGCCCCCGCCCCGCCCGGCTCCCGCATGGCCCCTCGCTCAATATTGTTTGCTTCCCTCGTCAGCATCATTGCTCCGCATTTCAACTGATCCGGCCCAGCATGTCCACCCCGGTGCGCGGACGCAGGAGCGTAAAACATTCCCCCTCAAGCAGCACCATGGCTGGAATTCCCTGGATGAACATAGACGACATGCTCAGGGCATAGGCCCCCTTCTGGGCAAGCACCAGCAGATCCCCCACCGCCAGCGGTTCCCCGAAATCTTCGATCCAGCGGTCGAGGTCCATGCAGGAATTGCCATACACGGTCACTGGTGCCGGCACCTGCTGACGGGCCCCCTCCGCAGGCACCCGGAAACACGCCGGACGCGTCGCCGTCCGCATCGGGTTCGCGCAGAAATACGTGCTGTCCACCACCGCAAGAGACCGCCCCCCCACCACCTTCACATCCTCCACCCGCGTCACAAACACCCCGGCATCCGCCACAAGGCCCGTCCCAGGCTCGCAATACAGCGTCACTTCCTCACCCGGAAACCGCCGCTTCATCGCCGCTGCCATCCCCGCTCCATATTCCTCCAGCGTCGCCACCGCATACGGCAACTGCTGCCTCACTTCCTCAGGCATCCCGCTCGCCAGCCCCCCTCCACAGTCAAGAAACTCCAGCTCCCCACCCCCCAGCAATTCCCACGCCTCCGCCAGAAAGTCGATCCGCTCGCCAAACCCAGCCACACTCCGGTCATCACTCAGATGCAGATGCAGCCCGCGCAGCCGCAACGCCCCCGACCCCACCACCCGCCGCACGGCAGCCAGCTGCTCCGGATCCCCCAGATCCACCCCGAACCGGCTCGGCCCTCGCTGATGCTTCAACCTCGGGTTGACCCGCAACCCCAGCCTCGCCCGCACCTCCAGCCCCCCACGCACCAATCCCTCCATCCGCTCCAACTCCGCCAGCGAATCCGCAATCAGCACCAATTCCCGCCCCATCAGCTCCCGCAGCATCGCCTCCGTCTTGCCAGGACCGTTGCACAGAATCTCCCCATCCGGAATCCCCAGCGCACCAGCATGCCCCAGCTCCAGCAGCGATACCACCTCACTCAACGCACCAGCCTGCCTCGCCGCCTCAATGACCGCCTTCCCATAGTTCGCCTTGTACGAATACGCCACCTCCGACCTCCCATACTCCCCGCGCATCGCCCCCAGCAAACGCCCCACATTCCGCCCCACCATCCCAGCATCCACCACATAACACGCCCCCGCAGCCACCCCACAGATGGCTTGCAGCAACCCAGAAGGCAACCCACCCACCGCCTCGTAAAGTGTCTCCTGCCCACTCCCACCACAGGCACCCACTCCATCTAAACTCTCTTCCGTCTTCATAAATACCGCTCTCCCGGCTCACGCCCACGCACCACCCGGCAGGGATGGCCATACGCCACCACCAAGTCCGGCAGGTCCCGGTTCACCACCGCCATCGAGCCTATCACTGAGTCACTTCCCACCTTGATTCCATGATGAATCACCGTCCCCATGCCAAGCGCACTGCCTTCGCCGACCACGGAACCCCCGCCAGTTCTCGCACCAGGAGCCAGCGATGCAAACGGCCCCACACAAGCATGATGGTCGACCGATGCACCCGTGTTCACAATAGCATGTCTTCCGATCCTTGCTCCAGGACCAACCACCGCGCCAGCACAGATAAGCACGCCCTCTTCCAGCGTGGCGGTGCGACTGACTGATGCCGACGCGTGAACCAGAGTCGCAAAACGCAGTCCGGGATGGCGCGCCTCCAGCATGCTGACCACCCGTTTCCTCGCTCCATTGTCCCCAATGCCCACATGCACACTCACCTCATGATGTGCCTCGCACCATTCAGCCAATTGATCCAGTTCTCCGAGCCACGGGCCGTAGCAGGTAGTGACTCCCGCGTCCTCACCATCCGACACAAATCCAACGATCGCGAACGTCCCCTCGGCTGCCTCGGCGGCGACGCAGGCATGGCCGGAGGCACCCGCGATGATGAGTTTCCGCTGATGGTTCTGGTTCATGCGGGGCGGGCGGGGCTGATTCACTTCCCGAACGATTCGAGGAATTCGCGGAATTTTCCGGCGAGTTGGGGGCGGGAGAACTGGGTTTCGCCGAGTTTGCGGGCATTGGATCCCATGCGCGAGCAACCCTCCGGATCAGCGGCCATGTGTTCGAGGGCGGAGGCAAGCGCGACGGGGTCGCCTGGGGGGACGACGGAGCCGCATTGGTGTTCGGTGATCATGTCGGCGAGCCATCCGGGGTAGTTGTTGACCACAGGAATGCCGGCCGCGAGGTAGTCGAAGAATTTGTTCGGCGATGTACCTGTGTAGAATGCGGGGATATTGTCGAGGAACATGAGGCCGCAGCCGAAGGAGGCGGTGAGGGAGGCGAGTTGTTTTTTCGGGATGAGGGGGTGGAAAATGACGTTATCGAGGCCGAGTTGTTCCGCTTCTTTCATGAGGCGGGGTTTTTCGGAGCCATCGCCGATGAGGAGGAACTTGATGTGGTGGGATCCGCGTTTCTTTAGTTCCGCGGCCCCGGCGAGGACGGCATCGAGTCCATTGGCACGGCCGTGAGAACCGGTGAATCCTGCCACGAAATCGCCTGGGGTGATGCCGGGAATGGTGATTGGGCCCTTTAGCCCGGGATGGAAGATATCGAGGTCGCAGCCATTGGGGATGAGAGATACGGGGTGAGCCTCGGGGGACCGGCGAATGATGCCTTCGACGATGCCTGGGGAGAGGCCGATGCAGCCGATGGATGAGCGGTAGGCGAGCCCCTCGAGAATCCACATTCCCCCGAGGAGGAAGGGATTCTTCATGCCCATGGCGCGGGGGAGTTCCGGCCAGAGGTCGCGCACTTCAAAGACGAATGGCTTGCCGCGCAGCCAGCGGGCAGCGATACCGGGAATGGCCGCCGTCAGTGGAGTGGACGTGGCGAAGATGAGATCGTAGTTCTCCCGGAGGGCGATGCGGAGGCTCTGCCATGCGAATCCGACGAAGATGCCGATGCGCTGCCGGATGGATTGTTTGTTGCTGTATCCGAAAGGGAGACCGATGAGGCGGATGCCATCGATTTCGCCGGTATGGATACCCGTCCGCTCGCACTTCGTGAGCGGGATCCCGATGCGGGGGTGCATCCCGAAGACCATGGTGACTTCGTGCCCGGCTTCCACGAGAGCCCTCGCCATTTCGTACGAGCGGATGCCCCCGGCTCCGTAGGGTGTCGAAAAGTGCTGGTGGCAGTAGAGGATCTTCATGGGACGATAGGCTCAGTCTTGTGCAGAGGCGGGAGTAAGCCAGCGGATGACTGAGCGGAAGCTGGCGGAGCGGGCGTGGATGC
>CAZSDE010000402.1:0-4049 GCA_964605435.1 uncultured Akkermansia sp. | reverse complement strand
TCGACCGAAGGAGGAGCCAGTTCACCGGCGATGGCACCGGTCCAGTACTGTTCCGCGAGGGCGAAGGCCTGCAGTCCGGCCAGCGATCCGATCCTGCGGCCGTGGAAGTCGTCTTCGGGCACATGAATCCCGCCCCAGCGGCGCGATTGTCCGGCCTGATCGGCTGCGTCGAAATACGAACACCACTGCAGTTCCACATCGGCCGAAGGCCCGCGGTCGATCTGCATCGAATTCGCCCGGAAGAAGTGCCGGTGGAATCCGCCCGGGAAATCCCGGCTGCCGGTGAGGAGCGTGAGCACTTCGGCGGCCGCCCGGGAAAACGTGCTGTGGCCGGACACGTATCCCGGGAAAGCAGGCGTATTGAAGGTTTTGCGCTGAAACGGCAGCCAGTCGCGTCCCAGCATCCAGCATACCGGACTCGCCTGGCCGGCCACCGAAGGAGCCGGCAGATTGGCCGGATGCTCGCCGGGCCAGGAACGCACCACGATCTGGCCGAGGTAATAAATGCCGGGCTGTGCCATCCCGTAGCGCACGTCCCAGATACTTTCGTGCCGTCCCCCCGCCCCGGCCGTCGCCGGCGTCACCAGCTCCACAACCCCCGGTTCCAGCGGCAGTCCGGCAGGATCGTACGACGGCTGACCGGGATCGCTCGATTGCCCGCGGCTGGCCATGTAGCGCACTGCCGTGATGGGGCGCACACCGGAATAGTAGCGTTTGAGCGACCACGCCGCGCAGGCCGCGTCGTGGGTGGCCGCCGACAGGGCGAAGTACATTTTCACGTCCCATTCGAGGTCGCCGAGCACCCGTCCGACTCCCCGCATGCGCTTGGTGAACTGCGGATCGTCGGCCACTTCGTTCGCAAGCACGTGCCAGTGCCCCGGGGGCGTTTCCGAATGCGGACCGTCCGCCCAGTATTCCGCGAGCACCCGCACAAAATCGCCGCGCCGCACCCGGTTGGGCGAGTAGGCCGATCCGGTGTATGGATTCAGAGGATAGCCATTTCCGCTGTCCTCTCCGAGTGGATTGCCGCCCGACGACCCCGGAGAAATGTCCACAAGATCCGTGTCATTGAGATGGCTGCTGCAGCGCAGCACTTCCATGACCCCTTCCCGGTATTGTGCATCGGTTGCCGACGGCTTCCCGGGCAGACTCAGCCGCGAGGGTCCGCCGAAGGGATCCAGCCATGGCTTCACGGGATCGTCCCGCTCCAGACTGAAGGGCACCGTCGCCAAGCCCTGCACCCCCACAAACGGCTGCGCCCCGCCCGGCTGCGGAATCCCATTCTGCGTGACACTCGCCGACAGATCCAGCGGCTGCCAGAAATTCGGATCCGTTCCCTCCGGAATCCCATAGCCCAGCGGCATGTTCGGAACAAACAACCCATTCACCCCCAGCACACTTAGCGGCCGCAGCAGATTCGGATTCACCTGCCATGTGTACGGCTGAGGATACGACTTCTGGGTGAAACCGTCCGCGAGCGACCACTGCAGCACGGCCTCGCCGGCCCGCTTCCCCAGTTCCGCAGGTCCTCCCCCGGCCACCACAGGTGCCTGCGCAACGTCCAACCGGTACCCCAGCGCCACCAACCGGGCATCGATCGCCGCCAGCGATTCCATGGCCCCCGTCCCGGAGGCAAACCGATTCCGCAGCACCCGGTGCGCCGCATAACTCACCGCTTCCCGCCGCCCCGCCTCCGCATCCCCTCCCCTCTCAGCCTTCTCATTCCATAAATACCCCACCGCATCCCCGTCCCACGCCGCCCACGCATTGTACATCGCCACCGCCACATGAAACAGATTGCGCGCATGCCCCGGAGGATCCGGCACATTCCGCCGGATCGCCCCCAGCGTTTCCTCATTCCACTCCCGCGCCACCGACCAGCCAGCCTCCAACCGCCCCACCACCATCAGCAGCGCCAGCACCAGAATCATCTCCTGTCGTCCTTTCCTCATCCTCCGCTCAACCTACACCCTCCCCCCCCCTCATGAAAAGCCAATTTTCTCTCACCCACGCCACTCCAACCACAGGCAATTGCCAGAAAACCAATCAGATTTGAGAGAAACTCGAAAAATCAGAGATTCAGACTTGATAATTCGCCGCGGTTAAGCAAAGATTCGGCGGAATTTCCCCGAAAATCCGCCTGATTTATGGTTTTTACAAAAATTCTATTGATTATATGGCGGTGACCATCTATTCCTGAGAACAAGTCTAAAAAACAACTGCATGGAGACCATCGACGAGAACCAAACTGCGATCCGCAAGGATGCCACCAAGCTTGCTGATTTCATTATGTTCACGCAGCGGAGCTTTCTGCTGAATCTTTCGCGTGAGCTGAACAAAGGGAATGTGTCTTTTGCGCAGTTCTTTCTGCTTGGGTATCTGGCGAACGAGAGTTTTCTGACGATGACGGACATCAGCCGTAAGATGGGTCACAGCACGGCTGCGGCGACTGGGCTGGTGGATCGGCTGGAGAAGCTGGGGTATGTGCAGCGGCTGCATGCGAGCGAGGACCGGCGCAAGGTGATGGTGCAGATCACGCGCAAGGGGATTGATCTGGTGGAGCGGATCCGGGAGGACATTGTGGGGAATCTGGTCGATCTGATGGAGGATCTTGATAAGAACGAGCAGGATGCGCTGCTGAACACCTATGGGAAGATTTCGACGTTCGTGCGATCGAACTGAGGAGTTGGCGGAGAGATTTCATGCGAAGACCGGGGGGTGGAGACGCCTCCTGGTTTTTTCGTTTCTGCGGATCGGTCCAGCGCTTGCGCCCGCGGGCCAGAGGGGTTCGTATTGTCCGCACGGGATGATGATCCCGGCGGGGCTGGAGTTTTCCGGCATCCGAAAGTTCCCCATTTGCTCTACCATCCATGTCTCCACAAGAAGCTGCTACCCGCCTCGACGAACACGTCCGCTCCATCATTGCATGGCATTTCAGTCCGGAGACGGGCTGTCCCTTCTGGCTCGACTGGGCGAAACAGGCCGGCTGGGATCCGCGCACGGAGGTGCGGACCTTTGCGGACATCAATAAGTTCCCGCATTTCCAGGACGAATGGCTGCGCGACGAGCAGAACGAGCGGTTTGTGCCGGCTGGCTTCGGCGACCGGCCATTCAACATCTTTGAAACCGGCGGCACCACCGGAGTTCCCAAGCAGCGGATTGGCTGGGACGATTATAAGGTCGACTACGAGGAATTCGGGGACAATCTTGATGACAACTACTTCCCGCGCGGGGGCAAATGGCTCATGATGGGGCCGACGGGACCGCGGCGGCTGCGGCTGGCCATTGAGCACCTTGCCAATTACCGCGGTGGTTCCTGCTACTTCGTGGACCTCGACCCGCGCTGGGTGAAGAAGCTGATTGCCCGCAAGCAGTTCGACGAGGTGGAACGCTACATGAAGCATGTCATCGACCAGGGAGTGGAAATGATCCGTCACCGGGGAGTTTCCTGCCTGTTCACGACGCCGCGTCTGCTGGAAGCCCTTGCGGAACGCATCAGCATTCCGGGCCTCGGGGTCAAAGGCGTGTTCTGCGGCGGTACGAGCATGACGCCCCAGATGGTACGCTTCCTCATGGAAGAAGTCCTCGAAGGCAAAAGCCAGTTTGTGCCGACCTACGGCAATACCCTCATGGGCCTCGCCTGCAGCCTCCCGGAAACCCTCCGCGACAGCAATTATTCGGTCACCTACTGGTCTCCGCAGCCCCGCGCCGTCCTCCGTGTCGTCGATTCCAAGGACACGGCGAAGGTGGTCGATTATGGCCAGTACGGACGCGTTGAACTGACCACCATGACGAAGGAATTCTTCATGCCCCGGTTCCTTGAGCGCGACGAAGCGATCCGCCGTCAGCCCTGCGGAAAGTACCCATGGGATGGCGTTGGCGACGTCCGTCCGTTCGGGATGCTCGAGAAGAAGGTCATCGAAGGCGTCTACTGAGCGGGCCCGGCCCTGACTTTTCCCGGCGGCTGACCGCCGCGGCAGCTCACTGATCTGCAGAAACAAAGCAGCCGCCCCTCCGATGAGGAAGGGCGGCTGTTCTGTCGGAGAATT
>CAZSDE010000401.1:1726-4072 GCA_964605435.1 uncultured Akkermansia sp. | reverse complement strand
GATCCACATCGGCAGCCAACCGCACCAGAAACCTCGCCAGCAATGCCTGCCGACCGGCCGCCTCGGGATTCGCCGCCTTCCGCTCGGACACCCGCACCAGAAAATCACTGAAAACCCGAAGATTCTCATCAGGACCCTCCATCTCGGGATCCTTACCATCCCCCCATCGGTCAGCCACCCGAGCCGCCAGCACGTTCGCCGGATCCAGATGCAGTGCCAATGCCAGCATCCTCCTCCCCCGCTCGACCGCCGCCCCACTCCCCCCCAGCACCCCCAGGGTCAAATCCGCCGCCGCCCGCCGCGCCAGCCAGCCCGCCACCCGCTCGCACTCGACCTGCAGCAGCGCAGTCTCCTCATGACTGAACAAGGCCCGCCCCACCACCGGCTTCGCAAAAACCACCCGGCCCGCTCCTTCCCCGCTTCCACACCACGCCACCTCCCATGAGCCCATCAGGACCACCAACGCCACAACCACCGCTGCCAGCCCCGCCTTCACAGCAGAATCGGCCGACCTTCCTCCATCACCCGCACAGCTTCCTCAAGCCCGCGCTCCCGCGTCGCCGCCTCCAGCCGCTCCAGAGGCTCATGCATCGGCTCACCCCCCAGCGGATAGGTCCCGTAATGCATCGGGACCATCGTCCGCGCCCCCAGATCCCGGAAGGCATCCAGAGCTTCCTCCGGATTCATATGAACCTCCCGCCCACTCATCGCCCGATAGGCCCCAATCGGCAGAATCGCCAAGTCAATGGAACCAGCCGACCCAATCTCCGTAAACCCACCGAAATACGCACTGTCCCCGCAGTGATACACCGTCCGGCCCGCACTGTTCCGGATCAGATACCCCCCGAAATTCCGGTGCACGTCATGCACCATCCTCGCCCCCCAATGCTTGCTCGGCGTAAAAATAATCTCCAGCGGCCCCAGCCTCGCCTTCCCCCAGTGCCCCATCTCCACAATGTCCCCAAACCCCCGCTTCCGCACCAGCTGCCCCACCCCCTCAGGCACAAAAATCGGCTGACCCTGCCCAATCTTCCCAAGACCACCCAGATGCAGATGGTCAAAATGCGCATGCGTGATCAATACCGCATGAATCGGCGGCAGATCCTCAATCGCCAGCCCAGGATGCCGCACCCGCTTGATGAACCCCAGCCAGTTCGACCACACAGGGTCAACCAGCACATTGATGCCCTCTGTCTGAATCAGAAACGAGGCATGCCCAATCCACGTCACCTGAAACTCGGAATTCTCATGCGTCAGCAGATCCGGCCGCTGCAGAGCCCCGCCCCGCAGCGAAAAAATCTGCGGCAGCAGCACCTCCCTCGCAAACCGGTAATTCCTCCCAGCCCAGCCAACCTGCGGAAACAATCCCACCCGATGCCCCGCACCGGCATCCGCACCCCGCTGACTCCAAGCCACGGTCTTGTCCCGCAGCCGCCTCACGCGGCCGGCTGCATCTGGTCTGTGCTTGGGTGAACGGGACACTCCCACAGCATGCACCAATTCTCCCTGTCTTGCAACCCCTCCCACCCACGCAGCTTGCACCTTCCGTCCCTCTGGTGAATACATCGCCCCCGCCACCCACCATGCCCCCTGCCGATCCCCGCACCACCCCCTCCCCAACCGCAGGGATCGCCGCCGCCCTCAGCGCCACCGGCATGGACGCCGCCGCCGTCGCCACCGCATGGCTCGCCGCCTTCGCCACGGCCACCGGCACCAACGTCATCCCCGCAGAATTCGCCGCACTCGCCCTCTCCGTCTCCATCATCTACTCAGCCGACCGCCTCATGGACGGACGCTCGGCCGACCCCTCCCTCGTGCGCGACCGCCACGCGCTCGCATGGCAATGGCGCCGCTGGCTCATCCCATGGATCATCGCCGCGTCCCTCACCGTCACATGGCTCGCCCTCTTCCGCCTCCGCATGATCGTCGCCACGAGCGGCGCCGGCGTCGCCCTCGCCACCGCAGGATACCTCGTCCTCGCCCGTTCCTCCCGCCGCCCCTCCGCAGGCCACGCAGGTCCCATCATCCTCACCACCCTGCTCGCCCTCATCCTCCTCCAGGGCCGCTCACTCTACCCGGACCTCACCGGCGCATGGCGCGCCGCCCTCGCAGGCTGCTTCCTCGGCTCGCTCTTCCTTTCCCTCCGCCATTCTCCATCCCGACCCCCGGCATGGCTCCTCCCCCGCAAAGCTCTCGCCGGCTGGCTCTTCGCACTCGGCTGCGCCGTCGCCCCCCACGCCCACCTCGAAGCATGGCCCGACCTCCTCCACGGCTCGGAAACCATCCTCTTCGGCTCGCTCTGCTTCCTCAATTCCCTCCTCATCCGCCTCGCAGAATCCTCCCAGC
>CAZSDE010000401.1:405-1716 GCA_964605435.1 uncultured Akkermansia sp. | reverse complement strand
CCGTCGGCGTCAGGTTGATGCGTTGATCGAGTCCGGCCCGCGTGGGATGGCTCAACGTGAGGACCACGTCCTCCACGTTCGCCGCCTTGCCCTCGAGTGCGATCCGCACCGGACCGCCGGCGGCATCCTCCAGTACCTGCACGCCGACCTCCTCGCCAGACCTCTCTTCGCCGCCTGCTCCGCCTCCAGCCTCCTCCTCCTCGGACTCTGGCTCGCCCGCCACCGACTCCCCTCCCGCTCCATCCCCACCCTCGCCGACACCGCGGTTTTCATCCCCGGACTCGCCGCCGCCCTCACATGAATCACCGTCCTCCCTGGTTTTGTTCATTGACGTCCCCCGCGGTCTCTATCAATTCTTCACCCTCAGCAATCCTAACCTCCCGAACTTCCTCATGAACAAATACATCACCGAATTCATCGGCACCTTCTTCCTCGTCCTCACCATCGGCTGCACCGTCCTCTCCGGAGCTGCCGGCGTCATCCCCCCGCTCGCCATCGGAGCTGCCCTCATGGTCATGATCTACGCCGGCGGCCACATCTCCGGCGCCCATTACAACCCAGCCGTCACCCTCGCTGTGTTCCTCCGCGGCAAATGCGACGCCAAGGACGTCGTCCCCTACTGGGGTGCCCAGATCCTCGGAGCCGTCGTCGCCGCCGCCACCGCAGGATTCCTCACCGGAAAATCAGGTGACGCCGCCGCCATCGCCAACGTCCCCCAAGCCTTCGTCGCAGAATTCCTCTTCACCTTCGCACTCGCCTGGGTCGTCCTCAATTCCGCCACCGCCAAGGCCAACGCCGGCAATTCATTCTACGGCCTCGCCATCGGCATGACCGTCATGACCGGTGCCTTCGCCGTCGGCCACATCTCCGGCGGAGCCTTCAATCCAGCCGTCGCCGTCGGTGCCGCCATCATGAAACTCACCGCCCCAGCCGGCATCTGGCTCCACATCGCCGCCGACCTCCTCGGTGGTGCCGTCGCCGCCATCGCCTTCAAGGCCATCAGCCGCGAAGACGCCGCCTGATCCGCCATCCCGGACGGATACACATTCCCGAAACCATCCAAGGCTGCCGTCCCCGCGACGGCAGCCTTTTTTCTGCCCGCCACTCCCTCCCTCAGCTTGCGGCTCCCCCCACCCAATGCAAGGAATCCGCCGCTCCTCCGCGCCATGACCACGCCGCCCCAGCCCAGCAGCCCTCCCGGCCCCGCCTCCCCTCGCGGCCCGCGCAGCGAGGTCTTCCCCCAGGACGGTCACGGCTTCCTCCACAAAACCCTCCGCAGACTCCGCGGCCGCCAGCCCCAGCGGAACCTCA
>CAZSDE010000401.1:0-395 GCA_964605435.1 uncultured Akkermansia sp. | reverse complement strand
GTAAACTCGACGGCGAAGCCCACGAGGAGGAAATCGAAAGCAGCCTCGGCTTCATGCGGTACGACTACCCAGAAGCCGTCTACTCGGAACTGCGCAGCCTCTACCGCAAGGCCCTCAGCGAACCCCAGGACCTCAATGCCATGGCCGCCGAACTCAACGGCGCCCTCAACCACGACGAAAAAATCCAGCTCGCCGTCCAACTCTACGTCCTCATCACCAGATCCAGCCTCGTCTCCTCGGAAACCACCGCCTTCCAGAACTTCATGGAAGGCATGAACATGGCCCAGGAGGCCCGCGCCATCGTCGGCCAGCTCGCCGAAGTCACCTCCACCGAAGCCTCAGCCTCCTCCGCCGTCCTCGAAATGCTCGACATCGGCGGTGCCCCCCCAGCCGAC
>CAZSDE010000400.1:293-4074 GCA_964605435.1 uncultured Akkermansia sp. | reverse complement strand
TTGCGCTTCCGCACAAAGTAACTCCGCACCTCAATGTCCGACGGACCCTCGGCCCCATCATCGTCTTCCGGCTCGTTCATGTCAGGATCAGTACGCTTTCGCAAAAATCACCCGCCGCGACGACGGCTTTCCGGTCAGAAAACACACACCTTCTTCAAGGTACTCGTCACCAAAGGGAACACAACGCATGGTCACCCCGAACTGCTTCTGAATCCGTTCCTCGTCACCAGCGGACCCCGCCCAGTGGCAAAGCGCAAAGCCCCCATGAATCTCGGGCTTGTCGGAATTCGCCGCCGTGAAAAAGGCCTCGAACCCATCCTGCACAGACTGCAGCAGCGCCACCGCACCAGACACAAAATCGGGATGCTCCGGAAATTCCTTCTCCTTCATGCCCCGATCCCGACGCGCCACCGCCAGCGTCCCCTTCTCAAGATCCCGCGGCCCAATCTCCACCCGCACCGGCACCCCCTTCTTCACCCATTCCCAGTTCTTCGTGCCCCCCGGCAGATCCCGCCCATCCACCTGCACCCGCAGCGGCTCTCCTCCCCAGGTCTGCGACCGCAGCTCCGCCGCCAGCGCCTGACACGCGTCCAGCACGGCCTGCTTCGTCTCTTCCTTCGGCGTCACCGGCAGAATCACCACCTGCACCGGTGCCACCCGCGGCGGCAGCACCAATCCATCATCATCACTGTGCGCCATGATCAGGGTCCCGATCAGCCGCGTGCTCACCCCCCAGCTCGTCGTCCACGCATACTCCCGGCCACCCCCGCGCCCCGTAAACTGAATACCCGCCGCCCGGCTGAAATGCTGACCCAGAAAATGACTGGTCCCAGCCTGAATCGCCTTCCGGTCCTGCACCATCGCTTCAATGCACAAGGTAATGTCAGCTCCCGGAAACCTCTCCCGCTCGCTCTTCTCCCCACGGATCACAGGAATCGCCAGATGATCCCGCACAAAGGTCTCATACACATTCAGCATCCGCTCGGTCTCCTCCAGCGCCTCCTCCTTCGTCTCATGCGCCGTATGCCCTTCCTGCCATAGAAATTCCGCAGTCCGCAGGAAAATCCGCGGCCGCATCTCCCACCGCATCACGTTCGCCCACTGATTGATCAGCAGCGGCAGATCCCGGTAACTCTCCACCCAGCGTGCAAAGGCCGCCCCAATGATCGTCTCGGACGTCGGCCGGATCACATACGGCTCACTCAACTCCCCCGTCGGCACCATCTTCGTGCTCCCATCCGGCTGCTTCTGCGCCTCCAGCCGGTGATGCGTGACCACCGCGCACTCCTTCGCAAAACCTTCCACATGCGCCGCTTCCTTCTCCAGATAACTCAGCGGAATCAGCAGCGGAAAGTACGCATTCACATGCCCGGTCTCCTTGAACATCCGGTCAAGCTGCTGCTGAATGTTCTCCCAGATCCCATACCCCCAGGGCTTGATCACCATGCAGCCCCGTACCTCGGAATTCTCCGCCATGTCCGCCGCCCGGATCACCTGCTGATACCATTCCGGAAAATCCACGCTGCGCTGCGGTGAAATGGCGGTCGTCGTCTTGGATGTGGCTGGCTGGCTCATGGATTCAGTTTCAGAGGAAAGCCGCCCACCATGCCGCCCCTGCTTCCTCTGGCAAAAGGAAAACTCCCGCCCCCCGCAAAGTCCTCAGACCCCGCCCGCACGATTCGCAAGGGCCCGCTTCCGCCAGTGCCTCCGCAAACCCGCCAGCGCAGGCACCGCCAGCATCCCATGCACCACCAGCCACGTCCGCAGCGACCCCACCGCCGCCTCATGCAGCCGCGCCGCCCGCTGCCGCCCCAGCCCGCCAGACGCCTGCTCCACCGCACACGCCGCCATCCCCAGCGGCGACGCCCCCGCCACCCACACGGCCCGCAACGGTGGTTCCCGCCGCGCCGACGCCGCCAGCACCAAAGCCGCCAGCACCGGCACCACCCCAACGAAAATCGTACTCAGAAACGGCCAGCGCGACCCCCTCGCCTCTAGCATCCCATGAAACGGCAGCACCGTCACCGCCAGCACCGCCCCATACCATAATCCCACCTCCCAGCCAGGATCCCCGCCAAACCAGCGCGACCCCATCAGCGCCCGCGTAAACCAAGCCCACGCCACCGCCCCAGTCACCACCAGAAACAATGCCCACGGAAAGGCCGAACTCTCGTCGGACAGCCAGCCAGCCCGCCGCTTCCCCTGCTTCTCCGCCCGCCTCACACCCCGCGCCTGACTGTCCCCATGCGGCGTCACCATGATCACCAGCAGCAGCACCACCACCAGCGTCAGTACCCCGTAAAACGAACACATCACCACCGCCTCGTCAATCTTCGGCCGCCACAGCTGCCGCACAATGTACCGCTTGAACCCGGACGACGGAAACAACGCATCCGTCCCCACCAGCGGCAGCGCATTCCCAATCACCAGACTGTGAATCCACACAAACAAGCCGGCCGCCCACAGCTTGCTCAGCAGATGAGCCTCAGCCCGCACCCACTTCCGCCACACCATCACAAACAAGGTCACAATCAATGACCCCTGCACCAGCAGAGTGAATACCAGCGGACTGAACACCAGCCCGAAAAACGGCACGCCCGCCCCCGGCGTATGCCCGGACGCCAGCCGCCACGCCTCCACCTGATCCCGCGGAAACATGGCCGCATGCTCCATCGCCACCGGCCACAGCGTCACATACCGCAGAAACGGCAGCACGAACCTCGCCCCCTGCGGCACCAGACTGTACAACAGAAAGACAAGACCCATCGCGAGCAGAAACGACCACCGCCGGTTCCGCAGCACGGTCCCCGCCACCAGCCCAGTCAGATGATAAAGCACCACGGAGGTCCCGAAGACAAGGGCCACCGGACCCCAGTCGCGGAAGGCCACCCCACCCCGCCAGATCGCCAGCACCGTGAACGGCAGCGTCGCCGCAAACATCACATACTCCCTCACAGGCAATCCCAGCAAATACCCCAGCGCCTTCGCCACCGGACGCATCGGCGTCAGCCTCCCGTAATCCACCATCCCTTCATCGGCCTCCGCGGTCATCCCCCCAGCCACCTGCCCCGTCCCCAGCACAAACAAAATGATCCCCTGCAGCACCAGCAGCGGCAGCAGCGCCATCCGCTCGTACATCTGCGGCGACTGCATCCGCGGAGGATTCTGCAGCACCGCCTGCACCACCGGCTCGGTCAGCTGACGCGGATTCCGCATCACATACTTCTGCAGTTCCGCATAACTCCGCATCTTCCCTTCCTGCTCCCGCTCAAACACCAGCGGCATGAACAGAAAACTGAAGGCGGCCAGCACCACCGTGATCAAAACCGATACCCCCAGCGCCGACGGCCGCAGCCGCGCCCGGCAATACCGCAGAAACACCGGATTCGCCCACAGCTTCCAAACCGGCGGCGGCCGCAGCCCATCCGGAACCGACGCCAGCGCCGCACTCACGCCACCCTCCTCTCCCCACCCGCAATCTTCACGAGCAGTTCTTCAAAACCCGACGGCTCTTCCTCCAGACTCCGCACCCCGACTCCCTCACCCAGCAGCAATCCCAGCAGCGCGGTCTGATCCTCCCCCTCCCCCAGAAACCGCAGCAGCACCCGGCCCCGCTCCCGGACCTCAAAGGCCTCCACCAGCGGATGGCCCCGCAGCACCGCCGCCACCCGGTCTTCTTCTCCCCCCCGCACCCCCCCCCGCAGCAGCCGCCCCCCCCCCCCCAGATCCCCCCCCCCCCCCCCCCCCCGCCCCTTCGCCAGCGGCGCCCGGCAGGTCCGGA
>CAZSDE010000400.1:0-283 GCA_964605435.1 uncultured Akkermansia sp. | reverse complement strand
AGCCGCACCCCTCCCCCAAGATCCCGCCGCACCGCCTCCACGGGCCCATTCGCCAGGACCCGACCCCCATGCATGACACACAGCGTGCTGCACATGTCGGCCAGCTCACTGAGAATATGCGAACTCACAATCACCGCCACCCCGCGCGCCGCCAGCGACTGCAGCGTCATCCGCAGATCCCGCCGCGACAAAGGATCCATCCCGCTCGCCGGTTCATCCAGAATCATCACCCGGGGACCATGCAGCAGGGTCTTCGCCAGACAGAGACGCTGCATCTGCCCAC
>CAZSDE010000399.1:0-4080 GCA_964605435.1 uncultured Akkermansia sp. | reverse complement strand
GGTAGCTGGCTCCGGCGACGGCGGCGAGGGTTGGGAGGATATCGATGAGGTGAGCCGGCTGCGGACGGAGGGCCATGCGGTCGCGGATGGCTGCGGGCCAGTGGACGATGAAGGGCGAGCGGATACCGCCTTCGTGGCTGAAGTGCTTGTAGAGCCTCCATGGTGTGTTGCCTGCATTGGCCCAGCCACTGCCGTAGCTCATGTAATCGCCGGGCTGACCGAGCTCGGCGAGTGTGGGGCCTTCGTGGAGGACGTTGCGCGGGCTGCTGCTGCCATCGAAACCGAAAGGATCCCATTCCCAGCACGCCCCGTTGTCGCTCAGAAACAGAATGAGCGTATTCTCCAGCTGTCCGGTGCTGCGGAGGTGCGACGTGACACGTCCGACGGCCTGGTCCATGCGGTCGACCATTCCTGCGTAGACGGCCATGCGGCGGGCGAGGTCGCGGCGGCGGTTTTCCGGTAGTTCCAGCCATGCTGGATTATCCTTGCCGGCGTAGGGAGATGGTTTGGCGTGCGATTTCGGCGGAACGGGGCTGCGCGTGGTCAGGGCGAGGTCGGCGGGGACGAGTTGGAGCGACTTGAGCCGGGCGAGGCGTTCGGTGCGGATGACGTCCCAGCCTTTTGCGAAGTAGAGCGATTCGTATTTTGCGATGTCGCTTTCGTGGGCATGGAGTGGAAAGTGCGGGGCGCTGAAGGCAAAGTAGAGAAAGAATGGTTTGGCGGACGCGCGGGCGATTTCGAGGAAATCGATGGCGTAGTCGGCGAAGGCGTCCGTGGCATAGAACGTACCAGGTTTCCGTCCGGTGGCTGAGGTGTAGGTCCGGCGTGGACGGCCGGCGGGGAGGCGCGAGAACGAGCCATCTTCGACCCAGCAGGAATTGTAGCCGCCGAGCATCCCGTAGAATTCGTCGAAGCCCCGGTCCGTGGGTTTCACGTCTGCCTTGTTATGGAGGTGCCATTTGCCGACCATCGACGTGTGGTAGCCGGCGGACCCGAGGACTTGCGCGATCGTCACCGCCCGGTCGTGGAGCCGGCCATGGGTGCCGAGCGATTCCGGACGGCGCAGGCCGTCAAGATGTCCCATCCCGGCCTGATGCGGGTAGAGGCCGGTCAGCAGGGACGCCCGGGTCGTGCTGCAACGGGCGGTGTTGTAGAATTGCGTGAAGCGGAGACCGCCGGCTGCGAGGGCATCAAGGTTTGGCGTCCGGATTTCTCCGCCGTAGCATCCGAGGTCCGACCATCCGAGGTCGTCCGCCATCATGAGAAGCACATTGGGACGCGTCGGCGCGGGCGGAGTGGTGCTGCCCGCATGGCAAGACAGCAGGGACGACAGGAAGACGAAGGCAAGCAACCGCATGCAGCCTGCGATAGCCTGTGGTCCCGTGGGCTGTCATGCCCCCATTTGCGGTGTACCGTGGCCCTTCGAGCCCCTCACAGGGCCGACCATTCCGATTCGTCCGGGTAGAAGTAGTGTTCGATGGCGGCGATGACGCCCGTGGTGGAACGGTGGGGAGCGACAAATCCGCCGAGGTCGTCCACGTGGCTGGAGATTTCCGGGATCGCGTTGGCTGGGCAGGCGATGCCATGGGCCACGAAGGTCTGGAGCATGGGGAGGTCGTTGTGATTGTCTCCTGCGGCGAAGGTGTAGGCGGCTCCGATGCCGGCGAGGCGGCGGACTTCCATGAGTGCGGATCCCTTGTCGTAGCCGCGGCGGGTGAAGCGGAGCCAGATGCTGTTGCGCTGGTAGGTCATTTCCGGCCAGTCGCTGCGCTGCGATTCGATCCAGCGGACCACCTTGTCCATGGTGGCTTCGTCTGAAGAGACGACGCCGGCTGGTTCGGTTTTGTCGGAAATGAAGCGGGCGGCGGGAATTTCGTGGGCGAGTTGCCTTTCAAGGAGGCGGTAGAATTTCGTGTGTGCTTTATGGAAGCGCCGGTGGTCCTCGGTGCACTTCATGTTCCAGTCGCCGAAGTCCGTCCAGCCCCGGTCGCCGCTGCGGCGGTAGATTTCGCATTCGCGTGCGATGATGTAATCGGGGAGGGATTGGAAGCCATGTTCGCGGAGGCCTTCGAGGGTATGGGCGAGGGTGCGTCCGGTATTGATGCCCCATGCGGCTCCGCGGCGGTGCATGTGGGCTAGGAAGGCCTCGAGGCGGGCGATTTCCTGTGGTTCGGAAGGACGGTCGACGAGAGTGCCGTCGAAGTCGAAGCAGAGGAGGGCAGCAAACTGGCCATCGGTCATGGGATCGGGATGGGCAGGGGTTTTGAGGATTCAGCTGAGGCGGGGGACGCCATCATCTTCGGGATTCGGAGGAAGGAATCCGTACTCTACGAGAAAGGCGTCGATTTCTGTGAGCGTAATCTCATAATTGCGGACGTCGACATTGAAGTTGAAGAATCCGTGGCCTTTTCCTTCGAAGCTGCGGAGGCGGCAGGGATTGCGGCGCCACCAGTTGCGGGAAACGAAGCGTTTGCTGCTGGCGAAGGGGACGACGCGGTCGGCCGTGCCATGGAAGATGAGGGTGGGGGGCAGGCGTTTCCGGACGTGGAGGAGGAGATTGGCTTCGCGGGCGTCGCTGGGCGAGGCGAAGCGGTCGGCGGGGACGCCTCCGCGCGGGGAGGTATCGGTGACCGGGCTGAAGAGGATGAGAAGGTTAGGGGAGCAGGGGATGCTGGGATTCTCGCCGGGGAAGTCGCGGAACTTCCGGAGGATGGCCGCGGAGAGGATGGCATGGGCTCCGGCGCTGCCGCCGATTCCGGCGAAGCGGGAAGGATCGAAGCGGAGTTCCGCCGCATTTTCGCGGCCCCAGCGAATGACCGATCGGGCGTCCTCCATGGCATTGTGCGGGGTGGCTCCCGGGTGGCGGCTGCCGACGCGGTAATCGACGAGGACGCTCGCCATGCCGCGGCTGATGAGGTAGAGGGCGTGGGGGGCGAACTGGCTGACGAGGCCGCTGTCCCATGAACTGCTGAAGAAGAAGAAGGCGGCGGGCCAGCCGGTGGGCGGGGGTGGAGACGGCGGACGGAAGACGTACGCGCCGAGGTCCGCACCGTCGACGGTCTTGTAGACGTAACCTTCCGCCGAGCTGAGGAGGGTCTGGTTACGGTCGAGGACGTCGGGGGTGCGGGTGGGGAGGGTGGTGCGCGTGGTGAAGACCAGTTCGTGCATGCAGAATCCCTTGGGGCCGCGGATGAGAGCACCGACTGCTTACGGACGGGGGGGGCGGGTTGCAAGTCTTTATGCTCGTCCGTCCCTGCGGTGCGCGGGGCCGTCTGGTGTCAGTAGACGTCGCGGCGGTAGCGTTTGGAATCGCGGAGCGACTGAATGAAGGCGGCGGCGTCGTCCGGGGAGAGTCCGCCTGCTGTTTCCGCGACTTTGTGGAGGGCCTTATCGACGTCGAGGGCCATGCGGGAAGCGTCGCCGCAGACGTAGAAGATGGCGCCTTGGCTGAGCCAGTCCCAGAGTTCGGCGGCTTCTTCTTCCATGCGGTGCTGGACGTACACCTTGCGTTCCTGGTCGCGGCTGAAGGCGGTGGAGAGGCGGGTGAGGGTTCCGTCGGCGAGGAATTCCTGCCATTCCGATTCGTAGAAGAAGTCGGTGCGGGCGCTGACTTCGCCGAAGAAGAGCCATGTGCGGCCGCGGGCGGCGGTGGCGCGGCGTTCTTCGAGGAAGGCGCGGAAGGGGGCGATGCCGGTGCCGGGTCCGCAGAGGATGATGGGGGTTTCGTCGTCCGGCGGGGGAAGGCGGAAGCCCTTGCCTGGGTTGACGAAACAGGGTACGAGGGTGCCCGGCGACGTGCGTTCTGCCAGCCATGTGGAAGCGACGCCCTTGCGGCGGCGGCCGTGGCTTTCGTAACGGACGGTGGCGACGGTGAGGTGGACTTCGTCCGGGTGGGCGCGGAGGCTGCTGCTGATCGAGTACAGCCGGATCTGGAGTTTGCGGCAGAGGCCGACGAATTCCTGGGGATCGAAGCGGGCCTCCGGGAAGGCGAGAAGGATATCGATCATTTCCCGTCCGTGGAGGTAATCGTTGAGTTTTTCCTTCTGATCCGGGGCGAGGAGCGGGGCAAGGACGGCTTCC
>CAZSDE010000398.1:0-4096 GCA_964605435.1 uncultured Akkermansia sp. | reverse complement strand
ATGGGCATCATCCCCGCCGATGCCAAGCTGACGCCCCGGTCGGCAGACATGCCGAGTTGGGACTCGGCCAGCCCGCGTGAGAAGAAGGTGTTTGCACGCATGATGGAAGTTGCGGCAGCACAATTGGCCCAAGTCGACTACAACATCGGTCGCGTACTCAAAGCCATCGACGAGCTGGGCCAGACCGACAACACGATGGTGATCTTCGTCATTGGTGACAACGGCGGCAGCGGGGAAGGTTCGATGCAAGGCGCCTTCAACGACATGAATATCGTCGCCCAGAGCCACGAGTCCCTCGAGTATCTCGAGAGTCGCTTGGATGACTTGGGCACCTGGAAATCATCAAATCTTTATGGTGTGCCATGGGCATGGGCCACCAACGCGCCGTTTAAATGGACCAAGCAGGTGGCGAGCCACTTCGGCGGCATCCGCAACGGCCTGGTCATCTCCTGGCCGAAGGGCATCAAGGCGAAGGGCGAGATCCGCTCGCAGTTCCACCACGTCATCGACATCGCTCCAACCATTCTCGAGGCCGCGCAACTGCCGCAACCAGCCTCGGTCAATGGTGTGCAACAACGCCCCATCGAAGGCGTCAGCATGGCGTACAGTTTCGACAATGCCGGGGCCGAGGGCCGTCGCAAGACCCAGTACTTCGAGATCTTCGGCAACATTGGGCTCTACCACGACGGCTGGTTCGCATCGACGACGCCGTTCCGTCTGCCCTGGAGTGGAGTCGGTGCCAGCGCCGATCTGCTCACGATGAAGTGGGAACTATACAACATCGACAAGGACTTTTCCCAAGCGGATGACCTCGCCGCACAGATGCCGGAGAAGCTGCGAGAGATGCAGGTGCGTTTCTATGCTGAAGCGGCCAAGTACAATGTGCTGCCGCTTCAGACTTCAGCGGCCGAGCGCTTCGGCGATGGCATCCGGCCGAACCTGACGGGCGACCGCAAGTCGTTCACCTACATGGCTGGCTTGAAGCGCATCCCGGAAGGCGCAGCGCCCAACATCAAGAACCGGTCGTGGAGCCTGACCACCGAGGTCACCGTAAAGGGCAACGATTCTGGCGTGATCGCCGCCCAGGGAGGTCTGTTTGGCGGCTGGGCGCTGTATTTCGAAAAGGGCAAGCCGGTGTTCAGCTACACCTTTGCCAGCGGCGAGAACTACCGGTTCATCGCCAAGGAGCCGCTGCCGGCTGGAACGCACAATATGGTCATGAACTTCAACTACGACGGCGGCGGCCTGGGCAAGGCCGGTACCGTTTCGGTAACTGTCAACAACACCGTCGTGGCGACGGGGCGTGTGCTGAAGACCCTTCCTTTCCGTTTCTCGGTCGAGGAGACGCTGGACTTCGGCGAGGACACCGGTACTCCGGTCGACTTCACCTACGACGTTCCGTCCGGCTTCACCGGCGAGCTGGGGAAGATCGTCATCGACCTGAAGTAGGCGACGCCTTCTCGAATCCGACACGCATTTCCATCATGAAGCGCAGACTCTTAGCCACGCTCTGCGGCCTGCTCGTAACTGCCGCTATGCACGCGGCGGACCAGCCAGCGCAAGCAGACTCACTGGATCGCACGTCGCTTCCCATCCCGAAGCCTGTTCCCGCGTTGATCACCGAGCCGGATGTGCGCAAGGCCCAGATGCCGCGGCGGCAGGATGTGACGGCTCCGAAGGGGGCGCCGAATGTTCTGCTGGTGCTGATCGACGACATGGGCTTCGGCCAACCGGGAGCGTTTGGCGGGCCGATCCAGATGCCGACGCTCGACCGGATCGCCAACCGAGGGCTGCGCTACAATCGCTTCCACACCGCAGCCGTCTGCAGCGCCACTCGCGCCGCGCTGCTCACTGGCAACAATGCGCACACCGTCAATTGCGGCGAGATTGCGGACAACGCCACGGGTTTTCCGGGGAATACCTTTGTGCGCCCGGACAATGTCACGCCGTTGGCCCAGATTCTCCGGATGAACGGCTACAACACAGCGGCCTACGGCAAGAGCCACGAGACACCGGGCTGGGAGATCATTCCAACGGGCCCGTTTGACCGTTGGCCGACCAGTCTGGGGTTCGAGGAGTTCTACGGCTTTGTGGGCGGCGATATGAACCACTGGGCCCCGATGCTCTACCACGGCACGACCAAGGTGGAGTTGAAGCGGGACGCCAACTACCATCTGACGACTGACATGGCGGACAAGGCGATCGCCTGGATGGGCCTGCAGAAGTCGCTGACCCCCGACAAGCCGTTCTTTGTTTATTTTGCGCCGGGTGCCACGCACGCGCCGCATCACGCACCCAAGGCATGGGCCGAGAAATACAAGGGCCAGTTCGACATGGGCTGGGACAAGCTGCGCGAGCAGACCTTTGAGCGGCAGAAGAAAATGGGGATCATTCCCGCGAACTCAAAGATCAGCCCGCGCCCCAAGGAAATTCCCGCGTGGGATAGTTTCTCGCCCATGGAGCAGAAGCTGTTTGCCCGTCAGATGGAAGTGTTCGCCGGCTTTGCCGAACATACCGATCACGAGATCGGCCGCATGGTTGACTACCTGGAGTCGATCGGCCAGCTCGACAACACCCTCATCGTCTACATCGCCGGCGACAACGGCTCGAGTTCCGAAGGCGGCAAGTACGGCACGTTCAACGAAACGGCCGCGCTGAACAGTTCGCCTGGCACGGTGGATCAGATGATGGCGCTGTATGATGAATGGGGTGGTCCTAACACGTTCCCTCATTTTGCCATGGGCTGGGCTTGGGCGGGCAATTCCCCGTATCCGTGGGTCAAGCAGATTGCCGGTCACCTGGGTGGCTCGCGCACCGGCATGGCAGTTTCGTGGCCCAAGGGCATTCAGGCCAAGGGCGAAATCCGCAGCCAGTTCTATCACGTCATCGACGTGGCGCCGACGATTCTGGAAGTCGCGCAGATCCCGCAGCCGAAGAAAGTGAACGGCTTCGAGCAGAAGCCGATGGACGGCGTCTCGATGCTGGCCTCCTTCCGTGACGCGAAGGCTCCGGAGAACCACCTGACGCAGTACTTCGACGTCTTTGGCAACCGCGGCATCTACGACAACGGTTGGCTCGCTGGCACTGTGCACAACGTGCCGTGGATCTTCAACGCGAAGCTACCCGCGTTGGACGATGACGTCTGGGAACTCTACGACCTCAGAAACGATTTCACCTCTGCCGTCAATCTGGCCGCCTCCAACCCCCAAAAACTGGATGAGATGAAGCAGATCTTCAATCGCGAGGCGATCAAGCACAAGGTCTTCCCGATCGACGACCGCAAGGCAGAGCGGATTGTCCCAGCGGTGGCCGGTCGGCCCGACATCCTGAAGGGCCGCACGGAAATGACCTTCTACGAAGGGATGCGCGGCCTCTTCGAACTTGCCATCATCAGCGTCAAGAACTGCGCGTTCACGGTGACCAGCGAGGTTGAGTTGAAGGACGACCGCACCAACGGCGTGATTATCGCACAGGGCGGGCGTTTTGGCGGTTGGGCGATCTTCATGAAAGACGGCAAGCCAGCCTACGAGCACAACTTCTTTGGCCAGGAGCGCTACAAGGCTACGGCGACCGAAGCCATTCCGGCGGGCAAACACACCATCGTCTTTCACTTCACGCCCGATGAGCCTAAGAAACTCGGGTCCGGTGGGAAGGGCATCCTGAGTGTGGACGGCAAGCAGGTGGCGGAGGTCAAGACCCCCAAGATGGTCTACGGGGTCTTCGCGTTCGACGACGGCTTGGGCATCGGAGTGGATGACGAAACCAACGTATCGCTCGACTACAAGGAAGGCGACAACGCCTTCACCGGCAAAATCAACCGTGTAACAATCAATGTGAATTGATCGGTGCACCTATAAACCAGCTTACAAACAGCAAAAACAATTCATGAGAACACTTATGAAATCAAAATCCATACTAATTGGTGCCATATGGATAAGCGTGTTCGCGCTCCCGACAATGGCGGCGCAAAAATCCAGTCACCAGAAGCCGAACATCCTGGTGATCTGGGGAGACGATATCGGGACGTCTAACATCAGCTTCAACAATCGCGGGATGATGGGCTACCGGACTCCCAACATCGATCGCATTGCGAAGG
>CAZSDE010000397.1:0-4144 GCA_964605435.1 uncultured Akkermansia sp. | reverse complement strand
CCCGGAAATCTCTCCAGACCTCCAGCAATGGGACACCTCTCCCAGCGCCACGGTCGTCCTTCCGTCAACCACCCCAGGCTCCTTCCTGTTCCGCACCGCTGCCACCCTTGAATCAAATCCCCGGACCTACCTCCGCCTGCGGCTGAACCCCGCGCCGCCATGAGACCATTCCACAGCTCCGGCGGACCGCTGCGCGCCTGCCTGGTCTTCGCCGCAGCCGCCAGTTTTGCCGCTTCCCCGGCCGCCGCAGAACGATCCGCTGCCCGCATCTGGAACGAGGAATTGCTCGGTGCCATCCGGCGCAATGTCCCCAACCCGCCAGCGCACGCCCGCACGCTCTTCCACTCCGCCGCCGCCATGTACAGCGCATGGGCCGCCTTCGACCCCATCGCCGTCGGCTACCTCCATCACGAAAAACTTCCACTCCCGGATAACGCCAAACCCGCGGCCCGGCACGAAGCAGTCAGCTACAGCGCATACCTCATCATCCGCGACCGCTTCCAAACCGGACCCGGGGCCACGGAAACCCTTCCGCGCCTCGACGCCCTCCTCTCCTCCTTCGGGTACTCGCCATCGACCGCCCTCGCTCCGCCCACCGCCGCCCCCACCCCCGCAGAACTCGGTAAACGCTGCGCCGCCTCGGTCCTCTCATGGGCCCGCGACGACGGATTCAGCCTCACCAATTCCCCGGAACCGTACCTGTCCACCGTCAATCCCAATGTCCTCACTCCCATGCCGGTCCTCGGCATGAACGGTGCCTTTCAGCCAGACATGCCCCTCGGACTCGGTATCCCGGAGCAGACCCACCCGAATTTCTGGCAGCCTCTCGAATTCTCCATCGGCATCACCCAGAACGGCATCCCCCAACCCGGCGGCGTTCAGCCCTTCGTTGGTGTCCAGGGCCTCGCCACCACCCCGTTCAGCCTCTCCCGCACCACCCCGTCCAAACCATGGACCGACCCCTTCGGCGGTCCATCCAAACTGAGCCTGCCCGGCCAGCCTTCCCCATCGGATGACCAATACCGCGCCGGCGTCATGGACGTCCTCCGCTTCAGCGCCGCCCTCAACGATCCCGCTTCCATCGACATCTCGCCGGCTTCCCTCGGAAACTGCCCCATCGGCTCGGACGAAAGCCGCGGATACCCCCGGAACCCCGCCACCGGCCAACCCTACCGCCAGCACCTCGTCCCACGCGGCGACTTCGGCCGCGTCCTCGCCGAATACTGGGCCGACGGCCCGGACTCGGAAACCCCGCCTGGCCACTGGCACGTCATCGCCAACGAAATCTCGGACCGTCCCGACCTCCCGCGCCTCATCATGGGAACCACTCCCGTCGCCGATGCCCTCGAATGGGACACGAAACTCTACTTCGCCCTCGCCGCCAGCCTCCACGACGCCGCCTGCGCCGCATGGTCACTCAAACGCTACCACTCCGGCCCTCGCCCCATCACCATGATCCGCTACCTCGCCAGCCACGGCCAGTCATCGGATCCCGCCCTGCCTTCCTACCACCCCCTAGGCCTCCCGCTCGAACCAGGCGTGGCCGAACTGATCACAGAAGCCTCCGCCGCCCCCGGCGGCCCACACGAAACCATCTGGGAACTCACCTACGGCATGCCCGCTCCAGGCTCGCTCTTCATCGGACGCGTCGTGGTCCGTTCATGGCCAGGTGAACACCCGGAAAACCCCCCATTTCCCGCGGCCGCCACGCACGCCTCCCCAGTCCAGTGGATGCTCGCCACAGACTGGCTCCCCTTCCAGCGCAAGGCCTTCAATACCCCAGCCTTCCCCGGCTACGTCTCCGGCCACAGCTGCTTCTCCCACGCCGCCGCCGCCGCCCTCGCCGCCTTCACCGGCTCCCCATGGTTCCCCTCCGGACTCCACACTCATACCGTTCCGGCCCGATCCCTCCGCATGGATCTCGGCCCCTCCACTGATATCCCCCTCCAGTGGGCCCGCTACACCGATGCCGCCGATCAGGCCGGCATCTCCCGCCGCTGGGGCGGCATTCATGTCCCCGAGGACGATCACCACGGCCGCATCATCGGTGCCACCACCGGGTCCTCCGCCTTCCAGCTCGCCCAGCGTTACTGGACCGGCTCCATCACCTCCACCCTCCCCACTGCCCACGCCTCCCTCTCCCCAGCGGGCCTCTCCATCACATGGAATGCCCTCCGCGGCGCATGGTACTCCATCGAGTCGTCCACCAACCTCAGCTCATGGTCACCCGCCGCCCCGCCCATCCGTGCCTACGACACCACCACCTCGTGGACCGATCCCACGCCACTCTCCGGCCAGCGCTTCTACCGCGTCATCCAGCGCTTCTCCCCATAAGCACAGCAGGCTATCCCGCTCCCGGCACCTAACATTCCGAAGGTTCTCCCACAAAATACGGAAATCACTTGACTTCGGTGATGTTCTGTAGTAATACCTGCGTGTCGTCGGAAACGCAAAGCGCGTCTTCCTTATCCCATCCGGTCATCTCATCCGGCCGCGCGAGGCAAAAGGGGAAAGCCCGCCCGGAAATCAAGCACTACCTCCCCAGCCGTGCACTCCATGAATCCTTCTCTATCCGAGTCCCTCGTGCAGTTTTTCAATGAACATGATATCCGCTTCTCCGAAGAACGCCCGGGCCAATGCTATCACTTCGGAATCAGTCACGAGGAAATCAATTACCAGGTCTTCACCGCAGTAGAGGAAAACCCCCACGCCCTCACGGTTCTCTGCGGCCTCCCCATCATGGTCCCGCCACTCAGACGCAGCGAAGGCCTCCGCCTCGTCAACCGCCTCAACCGCGGCACCCGCTTCGGTTCATGGTCGCTCGACGAAACCGATGGCGAACTCAACCTCCGGCTCTTCCAGCTCGTCCCGGAAGATGGCGAACCAAAACCCCTCATCGGAGCCACCATCGCCATCGCCACCTTCATCTGCAATCAGCAGGCCCGCGCCCTCATCCAGTTCGCCCTCGGCAACCTCTCGGCCGCCGAAGCAGAACAATCGCTCGCCGATGACGAGGAAATCTCCGAGGAAGACGCGGAGGAAATCGACTACTCGACCCTCCCGCCGGAACCACCGGACCGCTTCGGACTGAATTGACCGATCCGGCACCCGCCCCGCGCATGGGGAACGGATTGGAATTGCCACGGCGGAGCGCCGCCTGATACGCTTGCGGGTCCCCGCACGCCATGATCCCGCGCTTCCTCCCCCTCGCCGCCACCACGTTCTGCCTCCTTTCCCAAGCTGCTCCCGCGGGCCTCGTGGCCTACTGGCCCTTCAACGATACCGCTACCCTCGGACGCGACGCGGCCGGCGGCAGTCTGCTCACCGCCAGCGGCGGCGCGGCCCACACGGCCAGCGGGAAATTCGGAGGTGCCCTCCAGCTGAGCGGTGCGTCCCAGTTCCTCGCCGGGACCGTCAATAACCTGCCTACCGGCAACAGCCCGTACACCCAGTCCGCATGGATCAAGCCAACCCAACTGGGTGCCCGCGGCATCGTGGGCTGGGGAAACTACGGGGCCGCCCGCCAGGTCAATGCCTTCCGCATCTTCGATCAGGGCAACGGCTTCCGCCATTACTGGTGGGGAGCCGACCTCGACGCCACCGGCCTCACCACCACCCTCAATAACGGCCAATGGCACCACGTGGCCACCACCTACGACGGCACCACCCGCCGCATCTACCTCAACGGAACCCAGGTGGCCCAGGATTCCCCAGGAGCCAACGGTGCCACCGCCGCCAATTTCCGCATCGGATCCACCAACAATGGAGAATTCTTCGTCGGCTCCATCGACGATGTCGCCATCTACAATCACGGTCTCACCGCCACGGAAATCCAATCGCTCGCCTCAGGTGGATCTCCCCTCGCCGGACCACTCATCACTTCCTTCACCGCCACCCCGGCCACCGCCTACGAAGGCGACCCCATCACCCTCGCATGGACCGTCAATACGGCCAACGTCACCGGGGAATTCCGCTACGAAATCACCGCCGGAACGACAGTCGTCGCCTCTGGAGCGGATGCCTCCGGATCCATCACCACAACCGTACCCGACCTCGCCGGAACCGCCCAGTCAGTCACATGGACCCTCCGCGCCATCGAGTCGGGCGGCAATAATGTCACGAACGCTGCCACCGCCAGCGTGGC
>CAZSDE010000396.1:307-4153 GCA_964605435.1 uncultured Akkermansia sp. | reverse complement strand
CGGGGCGATCAGCCACAATGATGAACCGGTATCTCAGGGAGAACTGAAGGCGAACTTCAAGAGGCTGGCGCAGCAGGCGAAGGCCGAGGGTGGGACGCCAATCATTGTGACGATCACGGCGGAGTCGACGACCCCGTGGGAGAAGGTTGTGGATGTCATGAATGCGATGCAGTTCGCGGGAATTGCGAACGTTACTTTTTCAGTCAATGAGGAATTCTGATGGCGGCATGTGGTTTCTCCAGGAAAGCCCGGCAGTGGGCCGTTCCGGGATGAGCTGTATTGTCTGAGAGCACGACTAAACCTGAGGAATCTGCCATGAAGCCATCCCGTTCTCCTGTTTCTCCGGAAGTGAAGCCTGTGGTTCCGCCGTCGCTGCCCGGGGATGCTTCTGCGGGTGAGTTGCTGGATGGGGAGGAAGCTCCGAAGAAGGATGGGCCGTTCATGGCCTACTGGAAGAAGATTGGCGGTGGATCGTTCACGATTTCGCTGCTGCTGCATATTCTCTTTCTGATCGCGGCGATTCTGATCGTCTGGACGACTTCGAATGCGGGCACGGAGGAGAACATTGATTTTCTGAGTGGCGGGGGAGGCGGGACGGAGGGGAATACGAAGATCAACGAGAAGCGGCGTCAGATGATGGTGAACAAGGCTCCCGCGATGAAGATTGCGGCGAAGACGAGCGGGGCCATCACGCTGCCGGATACGTCGTCGACTCTGGCGGACATGAGTACGCTGTCGGTGACGTCCGGGATGATGAGTGGGACACCGGGGAGCGGTGGCGGCTTTGGTGGCGGGAAGGGAACGGGGCGTGGCACCGGGATGGGCTCGGGTTTCGGGCCGGGGAGTCAGCCTGGATTCACGGCGAACTTTCTGGGGCTGACGTCGATGGGGAACAACATCATTTTCTGCATCGACACATCTGGAAGCATGCGGACGAATCTGTCGGCGGCCGGGATTACCGCGCTGCGTCGTGAGTTGAAGAAGGTGATTGATGGGCTGCCGCCGTCGGCGCAGTTCAATATCATCTGCTTTGGTCAGAACGGGGATTTGTTCAAATCGAAGAGTGTGACGGCGACCCAGGAGATGGAAGGGTACTATGGGGGCGGCAGTGCCGATTTCGGGCGGACGAGGACGGAGAAGTACGGGCGGGCCGGCAAGGATGCCCTTGGCATCGAGTATACGGCGATTCTCACCGAGGACATCCAGGAACTGGCGGGAACGGAGGGAGGCAGCCGGATTGATCTGGCGATGGTGGCGGCCTTTGAGCGGAAGCCGACGACGCTCTATGTGCTGAGCGACGGTGCACCGGGAACGCGCATGGCGGGTGAACCGGCCATGGACAAGGATGACATCATCAAGCTGATTTACACGAAGTTCGAGAAGATGCTGGGGAAGACGTCCAAGATGCAGGTGAATACGATTTCGATTTATTCGAATTCCGAGGAAGGACGTGAGGGGGAGAAGTTTCTGAAGAAGCTGGCGGCGAAGTTCGGGGGCAAGCACAAGGAGATCAAGCCTGACAAGTTGTGAGGAGGCTGCAGCAGGTTGTGGCGGCGGCCGCGGTTTTCCTTCCTTGCCTCTGCGGGGCAGCGGAACCTGGGAGTGACCTGCGGGTCGTTCCTGCGGGAAATGGCCGGGCGTTTCAGCTGCGGGATCGGTCGTTCAGCGATCTGAGCGGGCTGACGTGGGTGGGTGGCAACCGGTATGCGGCGGTGTCCGACAAGGTGGCGGCGGTGATTCCGCTGATTCTGGCGGTGGATGGGCGGGGTCAGGTGACTGGGGTGGAGCCGGCGGCTCCGGTTCCGGTGGTGACGAAGCTGAAGGATTTCGAGGGGATTGCGTGGGATGGGGTGTCGGGTCGGTTTCATGTGAGTGCGGAGGGCGGGCCGGGAATTCAGGCGTTTGCTGCGGCGGATGGCCGGGCTTCTGCGCCGTGGCGGCTGCCGTCCGAGTTTGCGATGGTGCGGCCGAATCTGGCGCTGGAGTCATTGACCTTCGAGTCGTCCACGGGGCGATCCTGGACGGCGAATGAGGAAGCGCTTGCGGTTGATGGTCCGGTGGCGGGCCGGGCGCAGGGAACGGCGGTGCGGCTGCAGGAATTTTCGCAGGAAGGGCGGCCTCTGCGGCAGTTCTGCTGGGTGACGGAGCCGGCCGGAGTGAGGTTTCAGGGGGCGGGCAATGGGGTGGCGGACCTTTGTCTGCTGCCTGGCGGGTTGCTGCTGGTTCTCGAGCGGGGATTTGCGTCCGGCGGGCTGCATGCGCGGATTTTCCTTGCGGATTTCCGTGGGGCGACACCGACGGATGGTTTGGATTCTCTTGTGGGCGAGGCGGTGCGCCCGGTGCGGAAGCGGCTGCTGCTGGATTTGCCCTGTGGATTCACGAACTACGAAGGGCTGTGTGCGGGACCGGAGCTGGCGGATGGATCCCGGCTGCTGGTCATGGTGGCCGACAGCAATGGCGGGGACCGTCACAGTTTCCTCGGGTTGCGGCTGAGTGGCCTGCCGGAGCGGAAGCGCTGATGTTTGCCGCGCCGCTTTACAAGGCGTTGGGCCGCTCGTAGGCTGAGCAGTTCGTTTCGTTATTTTCTTCTGCACTGGAATGTCTGTCGCCACCCAAACCCGCAATTTCTCGATCATTGCCCACATTGACCACGGCAAGACGACGCTGTCCGACCGTCTTCTGGAGGCGACGCGCACGGTGACGCAGCGGGAGATGCAGGATCAGTTGCTTGATGCCATGGATCTGGAGCGCGAGCGGGGCATCACGATCAAGTGCCATCCGGTGACGATGGCGTACAAGGCGCGCGACGGGAAGACATATAAGCTGAACCTCATTGATACGCCGGGGCATGTGGATTTTGCGTATGAGGTGAGCCGGAGTCTGGGGGCCTGCGAGGGGGCGGTGCTGCTGGTGGACGCTGCGCAGGGGGTGGAGGCGCAGACGGTGGCGAACCTGCATCTGGCGATGGGGCAGAATCTGAAGATTGTTCCGGTGATCAACAAGATTGATCTGCCTTCGAGCAATCTTCCGGCGGTCTACAAGCAACTGGAGGACATTCTGGCGATTCCGCATGAGGAGGCCATCAAGGCGAGTGCCAAGATGGGGATTGGGATCGAAGACATTCTGGAAGCGGTCATTGAGCGGGTGCCGCCGCCGGAGGTTCCGGATGATGGGCTGCTGCGTGCCAGTGTCTTCGACAGTGTCTTTGATTCGTACCGAGGGGTGGTGATGTATGTACGGGTGGTCAGCGGGACCTTGAAGCGCGGGGTGGGCATCACGATGTATGCGACCAACAAGTCGTATGAGATCAAGGAAGTGGGGATTTTCACGCCGAAGCAGGCGCGCTGCGAGTCACTGGTTGCCGGGGATGTGGGGTATGTGGTGGCCAGCATGAAGAGCACGGCGGAGGTGAAGATCGGGGACACCATCATGGAGACGACGCGGATGGCCCCGGAGCCGCTGCCGGGCTTCAAGGAGATTCAGCCGATGGTTTTCAGCGGGATTTATCCGGTGAGTTCGGATGATTTCGAGCAACTCAAGCTGGCGATGGGCAAGCTGCAGGTCAACGACAGTGCCTTCCGTTATCAGCAGGAGTCATCGGCGGCGCTGGGGTTCGGATTCCGCTGTGGTTTCCTCGGGCTGCTGCACATGGAGATCGTGGTCGAGCGGCTGCGGCGCGAGTACAGCATGGACATTATTTCCACGTATCCGAGTGTGGTTTATGAGATCACTCTGACGAATGGCGAGGAGCTGAAGATCGACAATCCGACATATATGCCGGACCCGGGGACCATCCAGGAGATCCGCGAGCCGACGGTGCGGGCCTGCATTCTGATTCCGAATGAC
>CAZSDE010000396.1:0-297 GCA_964605435.1 uncultured Akkermansia sp. | reverse complement strand
GCATTGGAGACATCATGAAGCTGGTGGCGGAGAAGCGGGGGGCTCTGGAGAACACGGAAACGCTTGATAGTCATCGGGTCATGCTGACCTGTGTCCTGCCGCTCAATGAGATTCTGGTCGATTTCAATGACAAGCTGAAGAGCATCACGCGTGGGTATGGGAGCATGGATTACGAGCATGCAGGGTATCGTGGGGAGCGTCTTGTGAAGATGGAGATGCTGATCAACGGGGATCCGGTGGATGCGTTTGCGACGATTGTGCACCGGGAGAAGGCGGAGAGCCGGGGCCGTGCGCTGG
>CAZSDE010000395.1:1446-4169 GCA_964605435.1 uncultured Akkermansia sp. | reverse complement strand
TTTGGGTTCCGGCTTGGGTTCCGGCTTGGGTTCCGGCTTGGGTTCCGGTCTGGGGTCCGGTCTGGGCTTCGGGCTATTGATGATGGCAGCGGCTGAGGGAGGAGGTGGTGGCTTGGGTTTGGTGATCGTTTTGGCGATCATCCAAGCGGCGAGACCGGTGAGGAGAGTGGCTGCGCCGATGAGGGCGTAATGGGAAACGTTGGAGGAAGTGCGTTCCGCTGGGGGTGCGGGGTTTGCGGGGGGCGGTGGGGGCAGTTTCGGGGGCGCGGGGGTCCTGGCGGCAGGCTTGCGGGCGGGGATGGCCACGGGCGGGGCGACTGGGTTCCGTGCCGGGGCGGCAGCGGTCGCGGGGCGGGGGACTGGGTTGCCGGGAGCTGCGGGAGGTCGGCGGGTGACGCTGGGCGGTCGGCGGGTGGGGCGGGTGACCTTGCGGGGGGCCGACTTCAGGGTTGTCTGGCGGGGTTGGTGGAAGGCGTCGAGGATTTCGCGGGTGAGCGTGCGGATGGGCTGGACTGATTGAAACCGCAGGGAGGGATCGGGCTCCATGCAGCGGGCGATGATTTCGTCGATGCGGGGGTCGAGCTGGAGGGCAGAAGCCGGGAGATCGAACTCGCCTGACGGGGCGGAGCCGGTGAGCATTTCGTGGAGGACGACGCCGAGCGAGTAGATGTCGGCGCGGTGGTCCGGGGTGCTGTTGCGGTCGTACAGTTCCGGGGCGGCGTATTCCGGTGTGCCCATGGGGGTCCACGAGGAACTGTCGCGGTCCTGCTGTTCCATGAGGCGGGCGAGGCCGAAGTCTGCGAGTTTGGCCTGACCGTCGGTATTGACGAGAATGTTGCCGGGTTTGATGTCGCCGTGGACGATGCTGCGGCTGTGGGCGAAGGCGACGGCGTCGCAGATTTCGGCGAAGACTTCGAGGGCCCGGCGCGGGGGAAGCTGGCCGTCGCGGATAAGCTGGAAGACGGTGCTGCCATCGACGAGTTCCATCACGAGGACGCAGAAGCCGTTGGTGACGGTGAAGTCGAAGACTGCCGGGATATTCGGGTGGGTGAGGCGGGCCATGGCCTTGGCCTCGGTGCGGAAGCGTTCGATGGATTCGCCGTCGCGGGCGGCATCGGGCGGGAGAATCTTGATGGCGACCGGGCGATCGAGATCGCGCTGGAGGCCTGCGTAGACGGCTCCCATGCCGCCCGAGGCGATGATGCGTTCCACGGAGAACTGGGGGAGCATGTGTTCCAGCGATTCCGGTGGGGGAGGCACGAAGGGAACCGTTGGGCTTTCTGGGGCGTCGGGTGAATCCTCCGGCATGGCTGGGCGTGGGCGGGCTGGTCCTTTGTGAGTGTTGGAGCTGGATTGATTATTCCGCCGATGGGCGGTTTGTCATGCGGCAAATGTCCGCAGGGCGGGCCGGGAGGACGGCGGGGAAGGTCCCTGTGGTTTCACGGAGTTGCGGCGAGCGAGCGGGCGGCTTCGGCTGGCGATTGGCGTGCGGGGGAATCGAGTACGAGGATGGGGAGAGCCGGGGGGAGGACTTTGCGCCATGCGGCGAGGCGGGAGGCGGTGCGGTCCCTGTATTCCGGGAGTGTGGCGAAGCGGTCTTCGAAGGAAGAGGCGTCGAGGATAGCGAGGCAGTGGGGAGAGGGCGGGGTGGCCGCGACGGCTGCGAGGGAACCGTGGAGGTCCTGTTCCGGGGTGGCGGCGAAGGAGAAGAGGAGAATGCGGTGGGCGGGAGTGCTGGAAGCAGGGAAGGAGGCGTCCTCTTCGTTTCCGTAGGCGATGGACGGGTGGAAGTGGGCGAGGACCTGGGGCCCCCAGAGGTGCCGGGCGATGGTGCGGATGGCGTCGCGGGCGGGGGATCCGGGATCCATGTGGACCGGGAAGACATCGGCGACGGCAGGGGTAGGGTTGCTGGTCCGGCGGCAGCGCTCTGTTTCGCGGTGCCAGTCTTCGTCGATGCGGGCGAGGGAATCGCGCCGGGTCGAGCGGGCCATGTTCGCGAGGAGGATCCGCGGGATGATGATGAAGAGGGCGGCGGTGGCGGCCCAGAGGTGGATCCATGGGGCGGCGCTGCCACGGGAGGGATCCGGAACGGGGATACCTGTCACGAGCGAGGCGGGGCCGAGGAAGATGCGGGTGACGGCGCGCACGTGGGGTTCTGCGAGGAAAGTGCTTTCCCATGTGACCGAGTAGGCTCGGGTGAGACCGCGGGAATACATTCCGGCGATGATGCCGGAGGCGAGGCAGATGGCGGCGAGGTGGAGCCAGAGGGGGAAGCGGGCGCGGAGATGCAGGTGCTGCAGGGACTTCCAGCGGCTGGTGAAGAGAGCATCCGTTCGTTCCTCCGGAGTTGCGCCTGGGGGAACTGTGGTGCGGGCGGCGTCTGGTTTCCGTTTCCAGTGGGCGACGAGGCTGAAAATGGCGACGGCGAGGTTCCAGAGGATGAGGCCGAGGATGGGAAACGAGAGGACGTTGATGGTCTGGGACGGGCCGAGTTCGTTGGTGAACCAGCCGATCAGGAAGGCCAGGGCGCAGAGGGCAGCGGGCCACCAGCGGAGCCATGGATGGTCCGGTCTATCGGTGGCTGCCGACAGCTTCCCCTGCCATGCAGACGGAAGTCCGGCGGCGACGGAGTTGGCGCGGGAGGTCAGGAAGGCGGCGTCAGTCTTCTCCTTGTCTGCGGCGCGGCTGGCGGCTGTGCGCAGTTCAAGGGGGATGACGCTGGC
>CAZSDE010000395.1:0-1436 GCA_964605435.1 uncultured Akkermansia sp. | reverse complement strand
TCCATGGGTTTCCTCGAGGCCGCGCAGGTAGAGGACGCGCCGCGGGGTTTCCGGTGGTGGGCTGTAGAAACCGGAATTCAGCAGGGAAGGCATGGAGTCTGTCGGTCCCGGGCCTGCGATTCCCTTTGGTGGGGACGACGGTTCAGTTTTTTCCCTTCAGCAGGTAGATGAAGGCCACCGTACCGATGCCGAGGAGGATGAAGGTGAAGACAATGCCGAGGGTGATGTCGGGGATCATGGTGGAGGAGTAATCAGAGAGCGGGGCTGATGCCAGCGGTTTTTTCCGGTGATGGGTTGGCAATGAGCCGGGTGTGCTGGCGTCAATCCCTTGCGGTGCGGACGTCGAGGGCATCGCGGAGTCCATCCCCGGCGAAATTGAGGCAGAAGAGGGTAGCGGAGAAGCAGGCGGCGGGGAAGGCGAGCATCCACCAGCTGGTTTCGATGTTTTTGGAGCCGTCGTTGATGAGGGTGCCCCATGAAGTTCCCGGGGGCTGGACGCCGAGGCCGAGGAAGCTGAGTCCGGCTTCGAGGAGCATGACGGCGGGGACTGTGAGGGTGGCGTAGACGATGACTGGTCCGAGCACATTGGGGAGGATGTGGCGGAAGATGATTTTCCATGCGGGGAGGCCGAGCGAGCGGGCGGCTTCCACGAATTCCTGACGGACGAGGGACTGGACCTGAGCGCGGACGATGCGGGACATGGTGAGCCATTCGACGGCACCGATGGCGGCGAAGACCACGTAGATGCTGTTACCGAAGCGTTGTTCGACGTAATCTCCGAGGGTGGCGGTGAGGAGGATCACGAAGATCATGAAGGGGAGAGCGTAGAGGATGTCCACGAGCCGCATGAGGAAGGCGTCCGTGCGGCCGCCGAGGTAGCCGGCGGTGGCTCCGTAGCTGACGCCGATGACGAGGGCGACGAGTGTGGCGATGAGGCCGACCATGAGGGAGACCCTGCCACCGTGGAGGGTGCGGACGAGCAGGTCGCGTCCGAGGGTATCGGTACCGAGCCAGTGGACGGCTTCGGTGGATGTTCCGGGGATGAGAGAAGCGGTACCTGGCGGGACCGCCTTCAGTTTAAGGTCCTGGAGGTCAGGTTTCCATGGAAGGAACCATGGACCGGCGATGCAGAAGAGGATGATGAGCGAGAGGACGATGAGGCCACCGACGGCGGGGCGGTTGCGGCGGAGGCGGGCCCAAGAATCCTGCCAGAGCGAGCGGCCGCGGACTGGTTCCGGTGGACTGGCTGGAGGATCGGGGGTCATGCGCTGAGGCGGACGCGGGGGTTCATCCATGCGACGAGGATATCCGCGAGGAGGTTCATGAAGACGAGCAGGGCGGCGTAGAGCACGGTGGTGGCGAGGATGAGCGTGTAGTCTCGGTTGAAGACCGCGCTCACGAAGTGCTGGCCGAGGCCTGGCAGATTGTAGATTTTC
>CAZSDE010000394.1:2196-4187 GCA_964605435.1 uncultured Akkermansia sp. | reverse complement strand
GGATGATAAGGCCGACGGCAGCAGCGCCGGCCAGGGCGGCACCGGTCGGCTCCGGGACTGCGCCGATGTCGTGGATGACGAGACCCGAGATGAAGGCGGGATCGTGCCCTGGCAGATTCTGATTGTTCTCGAGATTGAAAGTGAAGCCCTGGGCTCCGGACACGAGGACATCCACGATCATGCCATCGTTGAGGCCGCCGCCGCCCACGGTGACGTTCTGGAATTGGCCATCGAAGTCGAGCAGAAAGACGGATTCCGGAGGGAATCCCGGGCCGGTGCGGGTGTCGCCGAACAGAAGCTGGACGCGGTAGACCCGGCTGATGTCGAGTCCGGAGGCAGAGAAATTGATGTCCTCGCCATTCGGTTGGTCGCTGTGACCGCTGTCGGTGAGGCCCCGGAAGAGGGGTTGCCAGACGTCCGGGGTGCTCCAGAGGCCGGTCCAGTCGACATTGCGCCATCCGTTGCTCGGAGGCACGTGTGTTTCGTAATTTGCGGTGAGCGAAATGCCCGATGAGGAAACCGTTGCTCCGTTGAAGGTTGGCAGGAACGAAGTGCTGAACGTGACGCCGTTGATGGTCGGTGTCTGGAAAGTGCCGAAGTTGACCGCCATGCGGAGATCGCCGGAATTCTTGAGCACCGTGCCCGGAGTGATTCCGTCCGAGATGGTGGTGGTTCCTACGATGCTGGTGACAGCAGGGCAGGCCAGCACCATCAGCAGGGAGGAGGCGGCGAAGCAGAGGCGGGGGTCGAGTTTCATGAGAGATGCGGCGTGCAGGTGGAACAGAAAACTGGATCAGAACACTATGGCGCGTGCCGTGACCATTCCCCGTTCGGGTAATGACGTTCGGAATGGGCTCGCCAAATCCGCCGCCATGGGTCATGGCAAGCTGGTGCGAGGTTTGCTGCTGATTCTGGTGTCATGGATGCTGGGGCTGTGCTCTGCCGGCGGTGGGGAACGTGTCCTGCGCGACCCGGTGCATCCCCGCATGAACGTCGAGGAATTTGCGCCGGTGACGGCTGCGAAACTGCGCTTCACGGTCACCACCACAGTCTTCGGGGAACCATGCCTGGATGAACTGGAAGTCTACGGACCAGAGGAACCGGGGAGGAATCTGGCCCTCGCGACGGCCGGTACGGTGGCGGGCGCGTCCGGCAGTCTGCCTGATTACCGCATTCACCGCCTCGCGCACATTCACGATGGCCGGTATGGGAATGCGTACAGCTGGATTGCGGATACGACGGGCCGTGGCTGGATCGAGCTGACGTTTCCGCGTGAAGTGCGGGTGGAGCGGGTGGTCTGGAGCCGTGACCGCGAGGGCAAATTCACGGATCGGCTGGCCACGGGCTACCGGGTGGAAGTGGCGCGGGAGGGGGAGCCATGGATGAAGGTGGCTGATTCCGGCGACCGCGCCCCTGTGGACATTGTGCTGCGGGACAATCCGGTGAATGCGAATTCCATCCGGCGCATTGCTCCGGGAGTGTCGGTGCGGGATGCGGGGGTGCGGAGGCCGCGCAGTGGCTATGTGGTGCGGACTTGGCAAACGCCTGACGGATTGCCATCGGATACGGTGACGGCCCTGCTGGCGGCGCGCGATGGATGGCTGTGGGTTGGTACGACCCATGGGGTTGCCCGGTTTGATGGGACGGACTTCCGGTACCTTGGCGAAGAAGCGGGACTGCCAGCGCTCAATGTGACCTGTCTGGCGGAAGATGCGGCGGGGTTGGTCTGGGGGGGTACGGGGGGGGGCGGGGCTGCTGTGTGGGATGGTAGCCGTTTCCGCGCGCATGCGGTGAGCAGCGATACCGCGGGCGGCACAGTCCTTGCGCTGACGGTTGCGGCTGATGGCGGGCTCTGGGCGGGCACCGGCAGTGCGCTCCTGCAGTGGAACGGCAAGGTCTTCGAGCGGAAGTCCGAGGTTCCGGCGACGAGGCTCGCGGCGCCGGTGCCGCTGCCCAGCCGGCCGATCCACATGGCGCTCGACCAGGCCTCC
>CAZSDE010000394.1:0-2186 GCA_964605435.1 uncultured Akkermansia sp. | reverse complement strand
GACGGCAGAGGGCATCTGGCTGGTTTCCCATCATGTTCTGCGGCGCTGGTCAGAGGGAAGGCCTGCCGAGATTTCCGCTGTGCCTGATCCCTCGAGGTTTTCCGCCATCACCGCGCTCGCGGCGGGCCGCGATGGGGTTCTCTGGTTCGGCGGAGCCAATGAATACGTGGGTCGCTATGCGGACGGCCGAGTCCAGGTCATCGGGGAAGGCCATGCCGCACTCCTCAGCAGCGCATGGGAACTCTATCCGGCACCGGATGGCGATGTCTGGGTTGGCACATCGGGCAGCGGGCTTGCTCGCATCCGCGGCGATGTCATTCTGCAGGTCACCACCGACGACGGTCTCGCTTCGAATGCCGTCACGGCCGTGTGCGGGGACAGGGAAGGAAACATCTGGGCCGGCACCTCCGGGGGCGGACTCAGCCGCCTCTCCCCGCGAAGGGTGGAATCACTGACCATCCGGGATGGATTGTCGCACGATGCCATTCTGGCCATCGCCGAAGACGGCAGCGGCAACCTCTGGCTCGGCACCAATGGCGGAGGCCTCAACCGCGTCGGTCCCGGTGGAGTGGAGCCATTCGCTCCCCTCTTCAGTCTCGAGAACAAGAGCTTCGCGGCGCTCTGCACTACTGCATCCGGCGAACTCTGGGCGGGAGCACTGGATGCGGGACTCTTCCGCATGGCATCCGGAAAAGTGAGCCGCTTCGGCCGCGGTGACGGTCTCCCGTCGGCCTCTGTCACCGCCCTCTGCGCCTCGTCCAGCGGAGGTGTCTGGATCGGGACCCTCGACGGCGGTGTGGCCCACGCCAGCGGCGAGGAAATCACGGTTCCTGCATCTGTGGCGGAATTGAGAGGGTTGCCGGTGACTGCGGTGCTTGACGAGGCGGGCGGCGGAGTCTGGTTTGCCACGGCAGGGCAGGGAGTGGCACGGCTGTCCGATGGCAAACTGCAGCGCTGGTCGCGCCGCAGCGGACTGGCGAGCGACTTTGTGCAGGCTCTTGCGAGGGGAAGCGACGCAAGTGTCTGGGCGGGCACGAAGGGATGGCTGAGCCGTTGGCGCGGCGGCGCATGGTTCTCCTTCGGAACGCAGCATGGATTGCCGGATGTGATCATATCCCAGATTGCCGACGATGGCGGCGGGAGCCTCTGGCTGGGCACCAACCGCGGAATTCTGCGGATCTCGCTGGCATCCCTCGATGCCGTCGGGAGCGGCCGGGCCGACCTGCTGGATGTCTTTGCCCTCGGCAGCGGGGATGGGCTGCCGAGCCTTGAATGCAGCGGTGGCGGATCACCCGGCTGCCTGCTGCGGCGCGATGGACGCCTGTGCTTCGGAACACCCGCCGGACTGGCGGTGGTCGACCCCCGGCACTTTGCCCCGCCGTCCGTGGCGGTGCCTGCCGTCATGGTGGAACCCGCCGGGAACCGCGTGGAACTTGCGGCGGCGGCACCCCGACTCGCGGTTCAGTTCACGGCCCTTCATTTCACCGCTCCGGAACGGCTGCGGTTCCGCTACCGTCTGGCCGGACTCGAAACCTCATGGAACGAGGGCAGCCGCCGGCAGGCATTCTATCCGCACCTTCCGCCGGGCGATTTCCGGTTCGAGGTGGCGGCGTCCACCGATGGGGTTGTCTGGAGTGCCGCGCCGGCCACCGTGGCGGTCACGGTGCCGCGGGTCTGGTGGCAGCGCCTGTGGGTGGTCGTGCCGTGTGCTGCGCTCCTGCTGGGTGGACTCATGGTGCTGGTGCGGGCCATCACGCGGCGTCGCCTGCAGCGGCGGCTTGGCATGCTGGAGGAACGGCTTGCCCTCGAGCGCGAGCGCAGCCGCATTTCCCGGGATCTGCACGATGATCTCGGGACCCACCTCACCGAGATCAGTCTGCTGAGCGCGCTGGGGCGTCAGGAATCCTCGGCTGCCGCAAAAGCCGACAGGCGCTTCGCAGCCATTTCCGAAACGGTGAGCGATCTCGCCCAGAAGCTTGATGCCATCGTCTGGGCGGTCAATCCTCGGCATGACAATCTCGAGAGTCTCGCCCGCTACGTGAGCCGCTATGCCGGCGATCTCTGCGGGCGGTTCGGACTGCGCCTGCGTCTTGAAGTGCCGACGCAGCTTCCGGATGCCGTCATTGGTTCGGATCAGCGTCACAACCTCTTTCTGGCGGTCAAGGAAGCGCTGCATAATGCCCTGC
>CAZSDE010000393.1:0-4208 GCA_964605435.1 uncultured Akkermansia sp. | reverse complement strand
CACGATGCTGACGACGCCGGTGGGGAGACCGATGTTCGTGCCGATGACATCCTGGACTGCCGTGCGCAGTGGTTTGCCCGCGAGGCCGAGTGTGGCAAGCTCGAGGCCGAGCTGCGTGCGGGCATTCGCTTCCGTGATGGCAGCGGCGTAGAGTTTGTCCGCGACAGGATCCGTGTACGTGCGGAGTGGCGGCGTCACGAGCCCGCGCAGGTTATCCGCAAAGAGCGCATCAAGGCTGAGGAGGTCATTGAGAAGATCATCGAAGTCGATGCCCAGTTCGTCGCTGAGAAGTGGAATGAGTGATCCGCCGGCACCCGCGAGTTCGCTGAAGAGCGACGAAACATTGAGCTGACTCGATCCCGTCTGGAATTCCGCGCCGAAGCTCAGATCTGCCGTCGCCGGCGTGAGGGCATCGACCCGAGCCATTGTCGAGAGCACGAGCAGGTTCTCCGTGAGTGGTGTCGGACTCTCGAACCGGCGTTCCGTATTCCGCCAGATCACAGGGAAGGTGAAATCGACGAGGCCGAGCCAGTTGCGCGTGGCGCTGGCCGGGAAGTCAGTGCGGTAGCTGGCCACCGTGACGCCAGGTGGCGATCCGGAATTCGTGGGGTCGAAGTCCGCCACCGTGAGCGGGCCCGAAGCGTCGTCGGGCCCCATGAGGTAATTGGCAGTGACCGCGGGGTCGGGCGTCGAGGCCGTATGCAGGTGCGTTTCGAGGGCCTGGAAGAATGGGACATCGATGGTGCCCGCGAGATTGGCGAAGCCCGTGAGTGGTTCCACGCCAGCCCCCGGCCAGCGGTTGAGGTACGCTTCCGTGCAGGGCGTCATGAGGTAATCCGTCGTGCCCGGGCCATCGATGACGACCGGGCAGGGGACCTTGAGACGAGAGGTCAGGCCCGATCCCACGGCATCGATGTCCCCTTTCGCGACGAGTGATCCATCGGCTCCCCGGAAGCCAAGGGTGCCCGCTAGCCATGGGTCCGATCCCCCGAGCGACGGCAGTTTCGCCTGGCAACCGAGCGCGAGGAATCCAAGCGAAGCATCCGCGCAGTCGCCCGGCTGAACGAAGTCGATGGCTTCCGGGCGGATGAGGGATCCCCAGTAGGAAAGCGTGAAGTCAGGCGATGGCTTGAGGTCGGCCGATTCGAGTCCGCCGCGGCAATTGAAGCGGAGGCTCTCGAATCCGAGGGTGAAGTGCGAAGCGCGGTTGGGCGCGGCGTTGGTACCAACCGTGAGGGAACCTCCGACCGCGGAATCCGTGTTGCCATTGTCAAGGTAGGCCAGCCGCATGTTCTCGAGTTTCACATCCATACCGTAGATGCGCCGCGTGATGGAGAACGGGACCGATTCCAGCTTGCCGCTGACGCCGCCGGGACGGGCGTAGAATTTCGAAGCGGCGGTGAGGCCGTACGGACCGAGCGGGGCCCCGGCGATCGTGCTCGTGCAGCTGGCGGTGGCGGCTGGGTTGCGCAAGTTGAGCCCCGCGTAATCGCCCGGGCCATCGGCGTACGCCTGCGTTCCGGGGACTTCCGTGGCCGCCGGATTGTACGCCGCAAAATGCAGGGTGGCCGGACGCGCGTCGTCGGGAAGCGCCTCAATGGCTGGGTCGGTCGCCCCGCCAGCCAGCCGCCATGGCAGATGATTGCCCGGCATATGGAAGGTGCCCGCAAGGAAGGTCCCTGCATTCTGACTGAAGACAGCCGGCAGCGCCGTCACGGTGCCCCAGCGCAGGACATGCCCCGGAAAGGTGACCGGCACGACAAGGCCGCCGCCTTCCGTGAAGAGGAGCCGTCCATGCGCGACCTGACAATTGACCGCGGCCGCGCCCGCCGTGGGAGCCGGGGGATCGCACCCAGCCGAGGCAAAGCAGTCGCGTCCGTAACGCACCACGAGATTCGGTTCCCCTTCGATGAGGCTGTCCGCGGTCACGCGGTCGTTCGTGATCGTGAACGCCCCCGGCGAACTCAGGGACGTGCTGTCCCATGAAAATGAAACGCCATCAGGGAAGTGGGAAATGAAGCCCGCGCGCGCCTCGGGGATCATGGCAAGCGCATTGATGAAGGTACCGTCGTCCGCGGTCGAACTGACGCTGACTGGCTTGCCGGGGGCTGGGTTGAGGTGGCGGAGTGCTTCTTCGTTGGCGTGATGGCGCAGGGCGGCCGGATTGGCCACGGCGACCGGATTGATGCCATCGATGAGCGTATTCTGATAATGCCGGAGGAACTGGCTGCCGTTTGGCAGGAACGAGAAAAGACCCGTGGCCAGATCAAAGGTGAGGGACGGAGCCGTGAATTCGTGCGGGATCCGTTCGATGACGAGCCGCAGACCGAAGGTCGGGACGGAGAACGTGGGATTGGACGGCGGGAGGAGCGATGGGGTCAGCGCGACCGTGCCATTGGCCGCAATCCGGGTCGAAAGCCGCCGGCGCTGCGTATCCCGGTTGTTCACATAGCCAAAGCCGCGCGGCAGATGGAGTTTCCAGCCATCGCATTGCGCTCCTGCAGTCGACAGCGTGATGGCGCCCCGTTCAAAGCGCGTATGGAAAATCCGCTGCGTATCCGGAGCCGCCGGAGCCTTCACCGGAATGACCACCGCGGCATCCGTGAGCACAAGGTCGCCCGCCGCGGACATGTGCATTTCCTGATTGGTCAGGGTAAACGTATGATTCGTCCCATTGATGCGGGCATTGTTCACCGGGATCGTGATCGGCCCGCGGGCCCGGTAGCCGACGATCGATGGTCCCTGCGCCGATCCGGCGAAATCGTTGACAAGGGTCGTGAAGGTCGCTCCGACTGCGCCGCAGCGGAGATTCCCCGTGAGGCTCGCCAAGTACCCCGAAAACGCTGTCAGCCGCTGCAGTTCCAAGGTCGTTTCGTCACTGTGGCGCAGCGAAAAGGAACATCGGTGCAGCGGCACCGGATCAAGGGTCGTCCAGTCCGCCGGACGGACCGTGTAGGTGAAATTGACCACCGTTTCCGAGGGCGACCGGATGCCCCCGCTCAGCGAGAATTCCGGCACATTGGCCGTGGCCGTGACCGTCGGGTTCACGAGTGCGAGATTGGCCGACGTGTTGATGTTCGTGAGAGTGACGACCGTCGGAATAGCGACGCCTGTGGTCGAGGGAATGAGGGCAGTCCAGTTATCATAGCGCCGGATCCGAAGCGTGACCGCAAAGCGGAAACTGTCCTGATCGGGCTGCGACCGGATGAGATTGTTCCGCTCAAGCACCGCAGATTCGATGAGCGCCATGGTGGCCGATCCCGCGGCTGGATCCTTTTCCGTGAAGTGCCAGATGCGTTCCCACGAATCCTCATGCGTCGCGCCCGGCAGCCAGATGATGCCATTCGAAGTGAAGATCTGGCAGCGGAGCCGATAGCGGGTCGATGGCAGCAACCGCTGCGCCGGCACCAGATCGACCGATACCGTCACCTCGCGGAATTGCTGGATCAGTCCAAGATTGAACGATACCGTCCGCTGCGCCGTGAACGTCGTCCCCGTACTCCCGTCAGCCAGTATGACCGGCTGCGGTAGCCCCGTCACTTCCTCGATCAACTGGAAACGCCATTCCGCCACCACATTCTCCGCCGCCCCCGCAGACTTCGCAAAGGTCCACACCGCGCGCGCATGCAAAGCGTCCCGGTCGTAGCCAACTGCCGCATTGGCCGCATCCGATGCAATCAGGCTCCCCGTGAATCCATCGTACTGCAGGCTGTTGAACGACGCCGTGATCGTCGCTCCCGCTGTCCCCGTTAAAAGGGCAAGAAAAAGAGCCGGAAAGATCCGGCCAGCCAGAACGACAAACCGCCGCAGCGCATTCATGATTCCTTGACCGTCTCAGATCCGCCACGGAATTGACAGCAAAAAATGCGGAATGGAGGCAGCACCGCATTGATTCAGAATAAATGGCACCGGTTTCCCCCTGTCCTCTCCTGCGTCCCGCGGGAAACCATCCGACCGGGTGGACTGGTGTCGCCCACTCCGTTGGGATTGCGGACGAAAGGTCAGGGCAAAGAGTGCCCGGAGGATTGCCCATGGTTGCCCCTTGCTGCCTTGGGCTGGAGAAGAACGGCGCGGGCTCGCAGGTTTTCCGGGGGGCCTCGCCTCGGGTGAAGTGGCGGAAGGATCGGGGAGAGACTGTAAACTTACCCGTCAACGGAACAGATCATAAGTAGAGTCCGGGGCGGGCATTGGTTCGGTTTTGGTTCGTG
>CAZSDE010000392.1:1340-4223 GCA_964605435.1 uncultured Akkermansia sp. | reverse complement strand
CTCACGCCGGACGACTGGGACGAACAGGCAAGGCTCATCCATGCCTCGCTCAGCACATGGTACCGCACCCGCCTGAACTCGGATAAGTTCGGCGACGACCCCACGCCTTTCCGCGTCTTCCCGGAACTCTACGAAGCCCTCGACCCCGGCTGCTGCCTCGTCAGTCAGGATTCCCCAGGGAGCCCCCTCACCGGGTCTGTCTTCTACCACCCCCGCGAAACCCACTGGGCCATCGGCATCGTCAATACCCACCCCGCCGCCGCCGGACGCGGCGTGGCCCGCGCCCTCATGGAGGAAGTCATCGACAGCGCCGGTTCGCTCCCGGTCCGCCTCGTTTCCAGTGCCATGAACCTGGATTCGTTCTCGCTCTACACCCGCCTCGGCTTCGTTCCGCGCATGACCTTCCAGGACCTCAAACTGGAAATCCCAACCCACGGCCTGCCCCCTCACAACGCCGGCGACCTCCACATCCGCCCAGCCACCCCGGACGATGTCGACCGCCTCGCAGACCTCGAACTCGAACTCAATGGCATCCGCCGCGCCCACGATCTCGCGCATTTCATCACGAATGCCGCCGGATGCTGGCGGCTCTACCTCGCGGAATCATCCAGCGGCTCCCTCAAGGGCTTCCTCGGAGCCATCCACCACCCGGCTTCCCGCATGCTCGGCCCCGGCGTCTGTACCAACGAAGCCACCGCCGCCGCACTCATCCATCATACCCTCAATGCCGATTTCCGCGGATCCTCCCCGGTCTGGCTCGTCCCCGTCCACTGCGGCGACCTCGTACACACCTGCTACCAATGGGGTGCCCGCAACGTGGAACTCCACCTCGCCTCGGTCCGCGGATCTGCCCCACCCCTCCGCGCCGTCACCCTGCCCACGTTCCTGCCGGAATCAGGCTAGCCCACCCCGCAGCACCGCACCGTGAGCCAGCCCGTCGTCGCCAGCTACTGCACCACCTTCCTCAAGCCGGAGATGCTCCACATCTACCGTCAGGTCACCGGCCTGCAGCGATGGAAAACCTTCGTCGTGACCAAAGAACGAAGCTGCGCCGACCGCTACCCGTTCGATGACGTCGAAACCGTCCCCCCGGTCCGCAGCAATTTCCTCCGCCGCTTCTGGCTGAAATACATCCGCCGCGAACCACCGATCGTCTACCGGGGCGAATACGGAGCCCTCGCCCGCATCCTCGCACGGCGCCACGCAGACGTCCTCCACGTCTACTTCGGTCACACCGGCGTCCACCTCCTCCCCTTCCTCCAGCGCTGGCCCCACCCAGCCGTCGTCTCGTTCCACGGCATGGATGTCATGCCCCGCGATGACAAACCGGGCTACGCAGCCAGACTCACCGATCTCCTCCGCTTCCTCCCGCTCGTCCTCGCCCGTTCGGATTCCCTGCGCGACCGACTCATCCACCTCGGATGCCCACCGGAGAAAATCCGCATCAACCGGACAGGCATCCCCATGGATGACTACCCGGCAGCCCACCGCTCCTTCCCAGCCGACGGCCAGTGGCACTTCGTACAGGCCTGCCGCCTCATCGAAAAGAAAGGCCTCGACGTAAGTCTGCGCGCCTTCGCCGGATTCTGCCGCCGCTTTCCAAAGTCGACGTTCACGATCGCCGGTGAAGGTCCACTCCTGGCACCGCTGCAGCAACTATGCGCGGAACTCGGGGTGACCGACCACGTTCGCTTCGCTGGCTTCCTCGGATCCCCGCAACTCTGCCGGCTCTACCACGAAAGCCACGCCTTCCTCCACCCCAGCCAGACCACCGCGGACCAGAACCAGGAAGGTGTCCCCAACAGCATGCTGGAAGCCATGGCCACCGGCCTCCCGGTCGTCGCCACCCTCCACGGCGGCATCCCGGAAGCCATCACTGACAATGTCTCGGGCCTCCTCACGGAAGAACGCGATGGCGACCGCCTCCTCGATAACCTCTTCCGCCTCGCCGAGGAAGACGGTCTCTGGCAGCGACTCAGCCACGCCGCCGCCCAGTCCGTCCGCGCCCAGTTCGAACAGAAGGAACAGATCCGCCGACTGGAAGCCATCTACGACGAAGCCCTCTCACTCGGCCAACCCCACGCCAGCCCCCCCCCGCCGATGACCGTCCTCGTCACCGCAGGACCCACCCGCGAACCCATCGACCCGGTCCGCTTCCTCAGTAACCGCTCGTCCGGAAAAATGGGATTCGCCATCGCCAGCGCCGCCGCCGCCGCCGGACACTCGGTCATCCTCGTCGCCGGTCCCGTCTGCCTCCCCACTCCCGATGGCGTCCAGCGCATCGATGTCTCCACCGCCGCAGAAATGCTGGACGCTGTGCGCTCGGCGCTGCCATCCAGCGACGCCGCCGTCTTCTGCGCCGCCGTGGCCGATTACCGACCCGCACACCCTGCCACCCGGAAAATCAAGAAATCGGACGAAGCCCTCACCCTCACCCTCGTCCCCACCGAAGATATCCTCGGCTCGGTCCGCCACCCATGGAACTGGCACGGCGTCCTCGCCGGATTTGCCGCGGAAACCGACCATGTCCTCGCCAACGCCCGCCACAAACTTGCGGCCAAAGGATGCGACCTCATCGTCGCCAATGATGTCAGCCTGCCTGACAGTGGCTTCGAATCAGATCACAACTCAGCCACTTTCCTCTTCCGCGACGGATCCACCCAGTCCCTCCCCAGACAGCGGAAGGAAGCACTGGCCGCCTTCATCGTCACCGCCCTCGAACGGCTTCATCAGTCCCCTCCACCGTAGGAATCCACCCTACCGGCGGGCAAGGCAGAAACCCCGAAGCACAACCGTTCCCGAAGCCAACCCGCGAGGCAACTCAATCCGCAGGCTTCTCCTCAGCCTCAGAAGAGGCCAACCCCAGCGTGAGCGATTCCCCGC
>CAZSDE010000392.1:324-1330 GCA_964605435.1 uncultured Akkermansia sp. | reverse complement strand
GCGACACCGCCCCCCGCAGAACCCGGCAAGGTTGCTGCAGCCCCCCGCAGGCCTCCACAAATTCCCGGGGGTCTGCCGTATTGAACGCAAACATGCCAACATGATGCGGCACCGCCAGGCGCGCCCCGCACGCTTTCGCAAGGGCCGCCGCCTCAGTCCCATTCAGATTCCCAGCCACCCTCCGCGCCGGTTCGTTTCCGTTGATCGGCACCATCACCAGATCCGGCCGCGCTGCCCGCAGCGCCGCCACCAGACCATCATGCCAAAGCGTGTCCCCGCTGTGCCAGACACAGAACGGGCCGAACCGCACCACGAAACTCAGAAACCGGCACCGACCCATTTCATCGCGCTCAATCTCATTATGCGCCGCCGCCACCGCCGTAAACCGGAACACCCCCACCTCCCGCGTCCCGCCTTCCTCCACCGTCAGATACTCAATCGCCGCACCATCCCCCAGCCGTTCCCGCGCCGCCGCCTCATTCGCCCCAGGCAGCACCAACTGCAGGCCTCCCGCCGCCACCGCCAGCGGCCGCAGCGTCGCCGCATCAAGATGGTCGGTATGCAGATGACTCGACGTCACCAGCCGCACCATCCCCAGCAGCGCCGGATCAATGACCCGCTCGCTCAACCGTACATGCGGCTTGTCAGTCGCCGCATACTTCTCGGTCAGCGAATCGGAAAGATACGGATCAAAGAGCAGAAAATGACCGTCCCAGCACAGCAGAAAACCACTCTGACCAAGCCACCACAGACGGAACCGGTCAGCCCCGCAGCCCGACGCGAGAATCTCCTGCTGCAGCGCCTCGCCTCCACACAACGCCGGTTCAAGGACCTGTCCGCCATTCATGACTCCTCCTCCCTCAGCCGCGTCAGCGTCCGACCGCCCCCGGAATGAGGCTCCAGCCGCCACCACTGCACCCCCTCCGGCATCAGTCCGGGAAACCGGTCAGCCCATTCCACCAGACAAAGCCCGCCGGCCTCCACATACTCATCCCAGCCGAGCGCC
>CAZSDE010000392.1:0-291 GCA_964605435.1 uncultured Akkermansia sp. | reverse complement strand
GAAATCGAAGTGAAAAACCGGCAGCCGTCCCCCTCGATACTCCTGCACGAGACTGAAGGTCGGACTCGTCACTTCCCCACCCGCATAACCCAGACCGCGCGCAATTCCCTTGCTGAAATGCGTCTTCCCGGCCCCCAGACCACCAATGAGCGCGATCACTTCCCCTGCCCGCAGCTGCTTCCCGAGCGCTTCCCCCGCCGCCACCGTAGCCTCCGCATCAGGCAGCACGACACCCCCTCCAGCCGCAGGCAGAAGGCCAGGTCGTCGTCCAGGCCGTCATTCTGTGATTTC
>CAZSDE010000391.1:0-4230 GCA_964605435.1 uncultured Akkermansia sp. | reverse complement strand
CGTCACCGTCTCCAGTCAGCCCCACGGATCATTCACCTACCGCAGAATCCGCGGCGGCACGGTCAATGCCGACAAATCCTACGCCGCCGAAGCCTACACCTACACCGTGGAAACTTCACCGGACCTCCAGGCGTGGACCAGCAATGGCTCGACCATCGAACAAGTCGGCTCCGCTACCCCGAACCCGGACGGCCTCACGGAAAATGTCACCGTCCGCATGGTCAATCCAGTCACCGGCGCTGCCACCCGGGGCTATTTCCGACTCCGCATCGGCCGACGCTGACCCCTGAATCCCCCCCGCAGGGCGCGTGCTCCCACCCGGGACACGCGCCCTTTTTCGTGCAACCATCACACCCCGGGCCGTGTCATGCTTCCCGAAGCCCTATCCCGACGGTCTCCCGCCATGCGACCCACCCTCCTCTTCCTCCTCGCTGCCCTCCCAGCCACCGCTGCCGACCTGCCCCGCGAACACACGGAGTTCTTCGAGGCAAAGGTCCGACCCCTCCTCGCCGACAAATGCTACCAATGCCACAGCGCGGCTTCCGGAAAACAAAAGGGCGGACTCACCCTCGATACCAGGGACGGCTGGCTCAAAGGCGGTGAATCCGGTCCAGCCATCGTCCCCGGAAATCCAGACGACAGCCCATTCATCCGCGCCATCCGCTACAACGATCCGGACCTCCAGATGCCGCCCCGCGGCGAAAAACTCGATCCCCAGCAGATCGCCACCCTCGAAGAATGGGTCCGCATGGGAGCACCCGACCCCCGCACCGGTTCACCAGCACCCGCCAAAACCGACGGCCGCCTCTCCCCGGAAATGCTCCAGAAGGCTTCCCAGCACTGGGCCTTCCAGCCGCTCAAGGATTCGCCCCTCCCCACCCTCAAGGATCCCTCATGGGCCGACGGCAACCCCATCGATGCATGGATCCTCGCAGGCCTCGAAGCAAAAAACCTCAAACCGTCCCCAGCCGCAGACAAACGCACCCTCATCCGCCGCGTCACGCTCGACCTCACCGGTCTCCCGCCCTCGCCCGCCGATGTCCTCGCCTTCGTCAACGATGACTCACCCGATGCCTTCGCCAAAGTCGTCGACCGACTCCTCGCCAGCCCACAGTACGGGGAACGCTGGGGCCGCCACTGGCTCGACGTCGCCCGCTACGCCGATACCCGCGGCCAGGTCCGCCGCGACCAGACCCCGCTCAACCCACACGCATGGACGTTCCGCGACTATGTGATCGATTCCCTCAACCGCGACAAACCCTTCAATACCTTCCTGCGCGAACAAATCGCCGCCGACCTTCTTCCGGAATCCAAGGACAACCCAGCCTCTCTCGCCGCCCTCGGCTTCCTCACCCAGGGCGACCAGTTCAATGGACAGCGCCTCGATATCATCAATGACCAGATCGATGTCGTCACCAAGGGCTTCCTCGGCCTCACCGTAAGCTGCGCCCGCTGCCACGACCATTTCTTCGACCCCGTCACCCAGCGCGATTACTACGCCCTCGCCGGCGTCTTCAATTCCTGCTTCGAACCCCAGAGCCGCCCCGTCGCCATGGCGGCCGCCGACGCAGAGAGCCGCAAAGAGTACGACCAGAAACGCCGCGAAACCGAACAGAAGGGCCGACTCCGCCTCGCCGACGAAGCCAACCGTCTCGCTGCTGTCTTCAACCGCAACGCAGACGCCTTCCTCCAACTGAGCACGCTCACCAGACAATCACCGGACTACTTCAAAACCGTCCGCCAGATCAAAGCCGAAGGCCGTACGGTCACCGACCTCTCGCAACTCATGCAGCGCCGCAATCAGCTGCGCAAAAACCGCCGCAATTCACTCGACCTCAACCCAACCCTCAACCTCTGGGACCAACTCGCCAGCCTCCCGGAATCCGCATGGCCCCAGAAGGCCGCCAAACTCATCGAACGCATCACCTCGGACCGCGCCGGGGTCGCCTCGAATGCCGCCATCCGCTCGGCCTTCGCTGGACAACAGCCGAAATCCCTCGCCGAAGCCCGCCAGATCTACGCCGCCGTCTTCCTGCGCGCCGACAAGGCCTACCAGCAGGAAAGCTCAGATTACCGGGCCCAGAATCCCGGCAAACCCTTCCCCGGTCTCTCCAACCCTGCCCTCGAAGAAGTCCGCACCGCCGTCATCGATCCAGCTTTCTTCCTGAGCCGCCCCCTCGACACTCCCCCGCGCGGCCTCCCACGCTCGCTCCAGGACATGGTCACCAGCGTCAGCGCTGAACTGGCCCGCCTCGACGTCAGCCACCCCGGAGCACCCGGCCTCGCCAATGTCCTCTACGACGAGTCCCGCCCGAAAAATGCCCGCATCCTCATCCGCGGCCAGGCCCAGAACCCAGGCCCGGAAGTGCCCCGCTCGTTCCTCGAAGTTCTCAGCAACGGTACGGTCTCCCCCTTCACCAGCGGCAGCGGCCGACGCGAACTCGCCGACGCCATCGCTTCCCCCGAAAACCCACTCACGCCGCGCGTCATCGTCAACCGCATCTGGCAACACCACTTCGGCACCGGCTTCACCACCTCCCCGGACGACCTCGGCATGCAGTCGGAAAAACCCTCGCACCCGGAACTGCTCGACTCCCTTGCCCTCCGCTTCGTCCGCGATGGCTGGAGCCTCAAGAAACTCCACCGCGCCATCCTCCTCTCGAAAACATGGCAGCAATCGAGCGAACCCAACCCGGAAATGGCCCGCATCGACCCCTTCAACCGCCTCCTCTGGCGCCAGCATGTCCGCAAACTCGACTTCGAAGCCCTGCGCGACAGCATCCTCTCCATGGGCGGTCAACTCGACCTCACCATGGGCGGCCACCCGGTCAATATCGAAAGCGAACCATACAGCCAGCGCCGCAGCATCTACGGATTCATCGACCGCAATGAAATGGCCGAATTCATGCGCCACTTCGACGTCGCCAACCCCACCCTGCCCACCGGCCGCCGCCACGAAACCATCGTCCCCCAGCAGGCACTCTTCCGCATGAATAGCCTGCTCGTCATCGAACAGGCCCGCAATATCATCGACCGCCCGGAATTCCAGAAGGCCTCGTCAGATGATGAACGCATCCGCGCCCTCTACGAAATCATCTACCAGCGCTGGCCACGCGACGCCGAACGGAAGCTCGCCCTCCGCTTCATCTCGGAACTTCCCGCCGACGAACGCATGAACGCCGCCGCGAACAAGGACGACCGCACGGACGCCACCAGCAGCGAAACCACAGGCAAAAAAGGACGTCCCCTCACCCGCAAGGAAATCGCCACCGCCCTCCGCGAAAAACTCCGCAAGGAAGCCCGAGCCAAACTGGCCGCCGCCCAGCAGAACCGCCGCGGCACCGCCGCCATCAAGGAGGCCGTCCGCGATCCCTCTGCCGAAAAGGTCGACCGCAGCCCGCTGGACGCATGGGAGAAATTCGCCCACGCCCTCCTCATGACCAATGAAATGGGCTACGTGAACTGAAGGCGCGCGAGGCCGCCATGGGCCACCCGCTGCCCGGGGAGCCTGATCCAGCATCCGGACCAACCGCAGGTTCCAATTCCTCCGCCTGCGCTCAGATCACGTACTCGGGTTCGGATGGGCCTGCTCCCACCCCGAGTTTCTCCATGACCAGCACGGAGGGAGCCGACGCCTTCGTGTTCAGGGTCCGGTATTCCACAGCATGATAGCTGTCGCCCGGCAGCGCAGCCGCAAATGACCGCACCGCATCGGCTTCTTCCTGACCTCCCGCGTGCCCCGTGTACAGCACGGCAATGACAATGCCTCCAGGCCGCAGCAACCGCAGGGCCGCTTCCATGGCCGCCAGTGTCGTCCCCGGAAGGGTCACCACGGTCTTGTCGCTCCCGGGCAGATAACCTAAATTGAAAATGACTGCCCCGACCTGCCCCTGATGCTCGGGTGCAATCGCCGATTCCATGGCCTCATGCCCGCCATGCACCAGCTGAACACTCTCCGGCGGCACACCCCAGCGCTCCAGCAGCCTCCGCGTCGACTCAATCGCCGCCGCCTGCACATCGAACGCATACACCTTCCCGTCGCTACCGGTCAGCTGCGCCAGAAAATGCGTGTCGTGCCCGTTCCCCGCCGTTGCATCAATGGCCACGTCCCCGCGGAACAGATGTTCGCGGAGCAGAGAATGAGAATAATCGACGGATCGCAGCATGTGCCCCAGCCCGTGGCTCAGCACCCCGCCGGATGCAAGCCACGACCGCAACACTCGCCTCCAC
>CAZSDE010000390.1:2717-4230 GCA_964605435.1 uncultured Akkermansia sp. | reverse complement strand
CCAAAGGCACCATCCGCGGCGACTTCGGCGAAAATAAAATGGTGAATATGTGCCACGCCTCGGACGGCCCGGAAACAGCCGCCGCAGAACTCGAACGCTTCTTCGCCAAGGACGAATTGTTCTGATTCTTCTTTCCTTTCACCGGGCATCCGGCCTGCCTCTCTGAAAGAAGGACAGCAGCTGCGGTTTACGTATCGCTGTCCATGACTTTCCGCGTTTATTGCCCCTCCTGCCGCACTCCGTTCGATGTGGACGAGTCGCTCGCAGGCGAAAAAGGCCTCTGCCCATCCTGCCAGTCCAGCTTCCGCCTCGAACTTCCCGCGGAACCACAGCCGCACGCCCTCTCCCCGGCCACCGCAGGCAGCCCCACAATGTCGGGCATCCCTTTCCTGCGCGGTCAAATCGCCCTCGCCGCCCTCGGCCTCGCATCCTACGCGGGAGCCGTTTTCGCCCTCTTCCGCTTCATCCCCCGCGATAAGGCTTTCAAGGCCCCGGAATGGGTCCCCGTCCTCGGAAACTTCCACCCGCTCATCCTCCACCTCCCCATCGGCCTCATCCTCGGAGCCGTCGTCCTCGACGCGCTCTCAGGCAAGGCCCGCCGCCACGCCGGAGCCGTCACCGCCCTCCTCTGGATCTCGTTCCTCACGGCCGCCCCCGCGGCCATCTCCGGCTACCTCTCAGGACACGATAGCGATTCCGAAACGCTGCGCTGGCACATGTGGTCAGGACTCGCTATTCCTTTCCTCGCCGGTCTCTCCCTTCTCACCAAACTCATCCACGAATCCAAACCCACCATGGCCACCGGAATCTACCGCGCCCCGCTCTTCCTCTCCGCCGCCTCGCTCTTCATCGCAGGACACTTCGGTGGCAGCCTCACCCACGGAGACGTCATCACCCCGGCTCTCGACCTCCTCCGCGGAGAAAAAGATTCCCCGTTCGTCACCACGGCCGACCCCGCCGACAAAACCGTCTACGAGGCCGCCATCGCCCCACTCATGGCCAAGACCTGCACAGGCTGCCACGGCGAACAGAAACAGAAGGGCGACCTCCAGCTCCACACGCTCGAAGCCATGCTCAAGGCCGGCGAAAGCGGCATGACCAGCTTCGTGCCAGGCAAACCGGACGAAAGCGAAAGCCTCAAACGCATCCTCCTCCCCAAGGACCATGAAGACCACATGCCCCCGGAGGAAAAAACCCAGCTCAGCGACGACGAAGTCGCCGTCCTCAAATGGTGGGTCGAAGCCGGTGCCAAAGGCGACCTCAAGGTCAAGGACAGTGGCCTCAACGATCCCCTCAAAACCACCCTCACGAGCGTCATCACTGCCCTCGCCAGCGCTCCCGCTCCACAGGCCGCTGCGCCCGCTCCCGCTGCTCCGCCGCCAGAGTCTCCATGTTCTCCAGCTTCACGAACGCCTTGCTGGCGGTGGCGAAGCACTGGTTGTAGTGGGCGGTCAGGGCGACGAGGGCGTGCACGTCCCGCGGGTCCAGAACGTCCTCGTACTCGACAAGTCGC
>CAZSDE010000390.1:1078-2707 GCA_964605435.1 uncultured Akkermansia sp. | reverse complement strand
CTCCCGCCCCAGCCCCGCAGGCACAGGCCACCGCCCCCGCAGGACCCGACCCAGCCGTCGCCGCCCTAGAAAAGGAACTGGGCATCACCATCCTCCCGCTCGCCCAGAACGATCCCGGACTCTCCTTCAACTGCGTCAATGTCGCCGACAAATTCGGCGACGCAGAACTCGCGAAGTTCGCCCCCATCGCCGATCGACTGGCCGAACTGAACCTCGCCCGCTCCAAGGTCACCGATGCAGGCCTCGCCGCCCTCGGAACCATGAAAAACCTCCGGAAACTCCACCTCCAGAATACCGCCATCTCCGACGCTGGCATCGACGCCATCGCCGCAGTCCAGGGCCTCGAATACCTCAATCTCTTCAATACCAAGGTCACCGACGCCGCCCTCCCGAAACTCGAAAAACTCGCCAATCTCAAGAAGCTCTACGTCTGGCAGACAGGTGTCACCAAACCCGCCGCCGAAGCCCTCCACCAGAAACTCCCCGCCATCACCATCAACCTCGGCTGGGATAACGAGGTCAAAACCGCCCAGGCTCCCCCACCACCCCCAGCCGCTCCCACCGCCGCCCCGGAACCGAAGCCACTCGACCCGGAAGCTCCCCTCTACGCCGGCCTCATCCAGCCCATCTTCGAACGCACCTGCACCGCCTGCCACGGCGCCGATAAACAGAAGGGCAAACTCGCCATGCACAACTTCGAAGTCCTCATGAAGGGCGGAGACAGCGGCGAAGCAGCGGTCGTCGCCGGCAAATCAGCCGACTCCCTCATCATCAAACGCATCGCCCTCCCTCCCGCCGATGACGAACACATGCCGCCCGAAGACAAACCCCAGCCCTCGGAAAAGGAAATCAAAATCCTCAAATGGTGGATCGATGGCGGAGCCAAAACAGATGTCAAAATCAAGGACGCCGGCCTCCCGGACGACCTGAAATAATACCCCCGCCACCCTCCATGACGGTCCGCCAGATCGCGGCACAAGCACCCTTCACCACGAAGGATGGCAGCACCATCCGCAGCATCCTCGATCTCAGCAACGCCCCAGTCCAGAACCAGTCGCTCGCCGAAGCTTCCCTACCCCCCGGAACCGCCACCCAGCGCCACTACCACCAGACCACCGAGGAATTCTACTTCATCCTCGATGGCAACGGCCTCATGGAAATCAATGGCGCCTCCCAGCCAGTGCAACCCGGCGACGCCATCCTCATCCCCCCAGGCGCATGGCACCAGATCACCGCCACCACCCCCCCACTCCGCTTCCTCTGCTGCTGCTCCCCCCCCTACCAGCACAGCGATACCTTCTTCGCCTGACATAAGAGCCTGCTGAAGAACCAGGCCCGGCAACGGATCCATCCCATCCCAGCCACGCGCGCCGATTCGCGCCATCCGTGGCCCCACCGACACCTCCGCCCGCCCGATCCCGCGAAGGCGCCCCGGCCATCTGTCGGTCGTTCGGCTTCTAAAAGGTCTGGCCATCTGTCCGCCGTCCCCCAAGGTCTCCGCGAAAAGGTCTGGCCATCTGTCGGTCGTCCACCCCCCCCCCCCCCCCCCCTCCCCCCCCCAAAAAGCCCCTCCCCCAAACCCGCCCCCCCTCCCCCAACCCCCACCCGCCCCCCCCACCCCCCAAAAAA
>CAZSDE010000390.1:0-1068 GCA_964605435.1 uncultured Akkermansia sp. | reverse complement strand
CTGACCACCGACAAAAGGCCTGTCCCATAGTCAGCTCCTCATTCCCGAACCGCAGACCGGCACCGACAACGGCCCAAAAGGCCCGTCCCATTGCAGACGACCAGAGAAAAGGTCTGGCCAATGGACGACCGTTCCTTTCTCCCCCCTTGGACAAAAGGTCTGTCCCGTAGTCGACTCCGTTCTCCGGAAACGAACCACAGCGAGGTCCACCACGGCCGGAAACGGTCTGTCCATCCGCCGCCGCCACGCACCCCGAAAAGGCCTGTCCGATAGTCGGCTGTGTCCCACTGCAGGTGCCGCTCAAAGAAGGTCTGGCCATTCGTCCGGCACGGAAAGGCCTGTCCGTCTGTCGCCGTTCCAGCGTTCCTCTGCGAAAAGGTCTGGCCGACTGTCGGCACCCTTGAGAAAACGTTCGGCCCATATTATTCTGGCAACGAACCACACAACACATCGAAGAGGCCTGTCCGATAGGCGGTTTTGGTACCGCGTCCGGGCGCGGGGAAAAGGTCTGTCCCATAGTCGACTCTCGACTGACCGTCCTCGGCGAAGACCAGCTCGATGCGTGCCCGACGGATCTGTCCATTTGGCGGTTATTCCTTTCCCGGACCTTGGAGAAAAGGTCTGGCCAATACTGTACTGGAACTGAACCACACGACACAGCGAAAAGGCCTGTCCCATTGCGGGGCGCATGTTCCCGTGACGAACCACAGCGGGGTTCCTCACGAATAGTCGAGAGTGCCGCGAAGAGGTCTGTCCCATAGTCTGGAACCGGGGCGCGACCCGTGGAGAAAAGGTCTGTCCGGTAGTCGGCTTCTGTCAGCAATTCTGCCCGATCCTGCGAAAAGGATCCTGCGAAAAGGCCTGTCCATCTGTCGGTGGTGCGGTTCCGTTCCCGGGGCGGGGAAGAGGCCTGTCCGGTAGTTGGCTGCTTGTCCAGTAGATGGCTGACGATGCACGATTGACTCATAGTCAGTTCCCTGAGACCTCTCGTGGTGAATGCATCGCAGACGAAGCGGGTGGTGATCGCGGGTGGGAGCGGTTTTATTGGCGTCTCTCTGGCCTCCCATC
>CAZSDE010000389.1:1080-4234 GCA_964605435.1 uncultured Akkermansia sp. | reverse complement strand
GGTGTCGCAGATTGCGGTGCGGAGGTTTTCGCGTCACCGGGAGGAGCTGAGTCCTGAATTCTTCGTGCGGCGGCTGAAGCGTGCGTGGGGTCGGCGCGAGAAGATGGCGGGGCTGGATCCGCAGCTTTGCCGGGTGGTCTGGAGTGAGAGTGATGGACTGCCTGGGGTGGTGCTGGATCGTTATGGTCCGCATTTTGTGCTGCAGACCCTGACGCTGGCGATGGATCAGCGGCGCGAGATGATGGCGGCGGCGGTGGTGGAAGCCTGCGGGGCGGCTCGGGCGTCGGGCAAGCGGGTGCTTGATTGTTTCTGCAATCAGGGCGGCTTTGCGATCGCCTGTGCGCTTGGTGGGGCCACTGAAGTCACGGCGGTTGATGTGAGTGAACCGGCGCTGGCCGCGGCGCGGGCCAATGCCGAGGCTGCCGGGGTGGCTGACCGGGTGAAATTCGTCTGTGCGAATGTCTTTGATTACCTGAAGGAACAGGAAGTGGCGGGGTCGCAGTGGGATTACATCATTCTGGATCCTCCGTCGTTCACGCGGAACCGGAAGTCGGTGAGCGATGCCCTGCGTGGCTACAAGGAAATTCATCTGCGTGCGCTCAAGATGCTGCCGTCGGGTGGATTGCTGAGCACGTACTGCTGTTCGCATCATGTCAGTTCCGGGGATTTCCGCGGCGTCGTCCTCGAGGCGGCTGTTGATGCCAAGAAGACCCTCTGTCTGCTGGCGACGCACAGCCAGCGGATGGACCACCCGGTGATTCCTTCGATTCCCGAGACCGAGTACCTGCGGGGCTACACCTGCGAACTGCTGGCGGCATTCTGAGGGGGCTATCGAAAACCCTTTCAAACCCGGGCGGAACCGTGTATATCAGGCCAAGAACACACTGACACCCGACCAATCCGATGACACTTTTTGCTTATACTCTTCAGCAGCTGATCACTGAGGGACTGCCTGCGACTGTGATTTTTGCGGTGGTGGGGATGGTGTTGGCGCTGGTGGCGTACCGGTTGCTGGATCTGATCACTCCTGGCTGTCTGAGCCGGGAGATATTTGAGAACCGGAATGTGGCGGCTGCGATCCTTGGTGGGTCGCTGGTGCTGGGGATCTGCATCATCATTGCCGCTGCGGTGGCGGGCTGAAGGCGATGGCACTGCGATATGACAAGCCGGCTCCCCGGATGAATAAGGGGTGTGTCACCATTGGGGTCATTGCGGCCCTTGTGGTCGGGGTGCCTGTGCTGTGGTCGGCCTGTGATGATGACGATCCGGATCCGGTGAATGGGACGACGACGTATGTGAACAATCATTACATTCCGGGGGTGGGGTACTACCACGCGCCGTTCATGGCGTTTTTCCCGGTGCGGTTCAACGATTACACGCCGGGCCGGGGGTATTACTATGGCGGGAATTATCATCAGACTGCGAGTGCGCCGACGGTGACCTCGTCGCGACCGTCGGCGGATGCGGTGACGCGGGCGAACACGGCGTACCGGGCGACCAATCCGGCGCGGCGCGGTGGGTTCGGCCGGGTGGGGTCGGTTTTTTCCTCATCGGGTTCATGAGACGGCATGCGAGTGCTCCGCGGGCGGGCTGGGAAGAGACGGTGAGTGGTCAGGGACTGCTGTGGCATCATGACGACGGGAGTTCGCCGTACTGGGATGAATCGGTCTGCTATGAACTGAGTGCGGGGGAAGTGGCGCGGCTCGAGCTGACGGCTGGTGAGCTGCATGGTTTGTACATTGACACGACCGAGCGGGTGATCCGGGACAAGCGGTGGAAGGATCTGATGATTCCGGACGAGCAGGTGCCGTTGCTGGTGAAGTCGTGGGAAGAGGAAGAATTCACGCTCTATGGTCGGTTTGACATGGTGTTTGACGTGTATGGTCAGCCGAAGCTGCTGGAGTACAATGCGGACACGCCGACGGCGCTGCTGGAGGCGGCGGTGATTCAGTGGTACTGGCTGAAGGATGTGCGGCCCGAGAGTGATCAGTTCAATGCGCTGCATGAGAGTCTGGTGGCGGCGTGGCAGCGGTTCGGGGCGCGGGCGGTGCATTTTGCGTCGATTGCCGATGCGTGGGAGGATGAGATGACGGTGGCGTATCTGGAGGAGACGTGCCGTCAGGCGGGGAGTGACACGGTGCGGATGCCGCTGCCGGCGATTGGCTGGGATGATGATCTGCAGCATTTCATCGATGAGCAGGACCGGATCATGGAGACCTGTTTCAAGCTGTATCCGTGGGAATGGATGCTGAAGGATCAGTTTGCGCGTCACATCCGTGCGGGGAAGTGCCGGTTTCTGGAGCCTCCGTGGAAGGTTTTGTGGAGCAGCAAGGCGATGCTGGCGCTGCTGTGGGAGTATCATCTGGAGCATCCGGCGCTGCTGCAGTGCTACCGTGATCCCGGGCTGCTGGGGGATACCTATGTGAAGAAGCCGGTGTACAGCCGGGAGGGAGCCAATGTGGAAATCCGGCGGGCAGGTCAGGTGGAAGCGAGCGAGACTGGTCCGTATGGGGCGGAGGGATTCATTTACCAGGAACTGGCCGGGAACGAGGCGATTGACGGGCATTGGCCCGTGCTGGGTGTGTGGATGGTTGACGGGGAACCGGCCGGATTGGGTATCCGGGAAGACCGCAAGCGGATCACGGGCAATCGTTCCCGGTTTGTGCCGCACTATGTTCCGCGGTGATCGGGTGGCGGCGGGGCCGTTAGGGTTTTGGCGAGACGATGGCGGTGACGGGGTAGTGGTCCGAGGGCCAGCCGCTGGGGGTCACGGGCGTGCGGATGATTTCTGCAGCCGAGGTTGTCCATGATGGCGGGGCGAAGATGTAATCGATTTTTGATCCCTTGGTGGAGCCGGTGAAGTTGTGGAAGGTGGAGGCGTCTGCGGGAGGGACGTTCTGGTGGAGGGAGCGCCATGTGTCCGTGAAGCCGGCGGCCTTGATGGTGCTGATGGCTGGGTTGTCTTCTCCGGCGTTGAGGTCGCCCATGAAGAAGACGGGACGGGAGGCGGCGATGGGCTGGAGTCGGCTGACGATGGCGGCGGCGGATTTTTCGCGGGACGGTTGTGATTGGTGATCGAAGTGGGCGTTGTAGACATCGAAGGCGAGGCCGTCGCTGCGGCGGCCTGTCACGCGCGGCACGTGGGGGACACCGA
>CAZSDE010000389.1:0-1070 GCA_964605435.1 uncultured Akkermansia sp. | reverse complement strand
CCTTGTAATTCATACCATTTCAAACTAGCAATAGCAGATGCGGGGGATGGCATTGCCCCATGAGCGGCTGCCGGGCTGGTCCGGGGTATCCGAGAGCCAGAACGTGCCGCTTCCTGTGAGTTCGAGAGTGGCGTGGCGGTAGAGGATGGCGGAATATTCGCCTTTGGTTTTGCCGTCGTCGCGTCCGACTCCGGTTTCGGCGTAGTCCTTGAGGCGTGCGGTGAGGTCGTCGAGTTGGCTGCGCAGGGCTTCCTGGAGGCCGGCGACATCTGCGTTGAAGTCCCTGATGATGGTGGCGGCGGTGTCGCGTCGGTTCGACCAGTGTCTGGGTCCGGCATCGCCCTTGTTTTCGTAGCGGAGGTTGAAGGTCATGAGCCGGATGGGTTCGGCGGCGGAGACCGGCAGCATGGGGGAGACGAAAGCGGCGGTGAGGGCGGCGAGGGCGGTGGCGGGACGGATGCGGCGATGGTCGCGGCAGCGCAGACGCTTGTCAAAACCGCGGGAGCGGGAACCGGGGTGGGCGTGGGCCTGGGGAGGATCAGGCTGGGGAATCCGTGAAGCGGGCGGCGAGTTCGCGGGCGTTGTGGTCGGCGGCGATGACGGAATCCAGGGAGTCGTCGTTTCCGGTGGGGGATTGGTCCATGACGCGGGCGACGGTTTGCCAGATCTGTGGGAAGGAGATGCGGCCGTCGAGGAAGGCGGCGACGGCGACTTCATTGGCGGCGTTGAAGATGGCGGGGAGGGTACCGCCTTCTGATCCGGCGCGGACGGCGAGGTCGATGGCAGGGAAGTCGCTGCGGCGTGGGGCTTCGAAGTCGAGTCTGGCGAGGGCTGTGAAGTCGAGTGGAGCGATGCTGCTGGGGACGCGGTCCGGCCATGTGAGGGCGTACTGGATGGGGAAGCACATGTCCGTGCGGCTGAGTTGAGCGAGGATGGAATGGTCGGTGAATTCCACCATGCTGTGGATGATGCTCTGGGGGTGGACGACGACATCGACGCGGTCCATGGGGACATCGAAGAGCCAGCGGGCTTCGATCATTTCGAGGCCTTTGTTGAAGAGGGTGGCGGAG
>CAZSDE010000388.1:0-4236 GCA_964605435.1 uncultured Akkermansia sp. | reverse complement strand
CGATGCGAAGTCGCTCATGCAACAGACGGTGGCCGCCCAGGCGGAGGAAATCCGCAAGGCCATCGAGGACGCCAAGAAGGAACTCGTGGAGGCACGCCAGGGCATCGAAAACAAGCCGGACCTCCTCCGCAATGCCCCGGAGATTCAGCCGGAAGCCCTCCGCGAAATCGAGGAAACCGCCGGACATTCCCGCAAGGCATCGGAAATCCTTGGCGAGCTGGCCGAGCGCATGAAGGAAACCGCCTACGCGCGTCAGTCGCCGGACCTCGCCCGCATCGCCGCAGACCTTGTTGATCCAGCCACGGAAAAGGTAAACGAGATCCCGCTCCGGGACGACCGCTCGCAGCGGGCCGACCTCGCCCAGCAGGCAAAGGACAATCTCCAGAAGGCCATCGAAAAGCTCGACGAGGAACATCGTCAGAACGCCGACCAACAGCAGCAGGCCCAGGCCATCGCCCAACTGCAGGCACTCGCGGAGGAACAGGCGAGACTGGCACGCGAAGCCGCCCAGGCCCGCGAGCAGGAAGCCCAGCAGGCAGCCACCGAAGCCCGCGAAATTGCGGAAATGGCGCGCGAACTCTCGGCGCGTCAGGAAGCGATCGCTGCCCAGCAGTCGCAGACGGATTCCCCGCAGCAGCAGCAGGAACTCGCTCAGGCGGAACAGAAGGTCGTGGAAGCCGGACAGCAGCTCGAGACCAAGGCCCGCGAATTCGCCCAGCGGAATGCCGCCGCCCTCGCTCAGGATCCAGCGGCCCGCCAGCGCATGGAGCAAGCCGTCCAGGACCTCCTCGACGGACGTCAGGATTCCCAGGAAACCGCAGAACTCGCCCAGCAGGCCGCCCAGCAGAATCAGCAGCCACCGCAGCCGCAGGCAGCAGCCGACCCCGCCAAGGCATCCGCCGCCGCGGAACAGGCCCGCGCCCTCGCCGAAAAAATCGATCAGGCCGCCGCCGCCCAGGCTGAGGCCAGCGAGCAGTCGGCCAAGGCCACCACCCCGCAGGAAAAGCAGACGGCCGCCCAGAATCTGCAGCAGGCAGAACAATTGACCCAGCAGATCCAGGATCAGATCGGCCAGCTGGCCCAGTAGCTGACGAAACGGCGCCCACGCGACGCCGCACACGGCAAGTTGCTCTGTCAAGCGACCCAGGATGCGGCGGCCGCCCGCGAAAATGCCCGTCAGGCCAGCCAGGCCGCCCAGGAAGGAGCCCGCAAATCACAGGAAGCCGCCAACCTCGCCGCCCAGGCCGAGCAGTCGGGTCAGAAACCATCCCCGGATGCCAAATCAGCCGGCAACCCGGAAATGGCCGCGGCCGCCCTCGAAACGGCCGCCACCCAGGACGCCCTCAAGGAAGCCGCCGAAGGCCTGCGCTCGGTCGCGGAAAACCTCACGGCCGACGCGGCTGCCAAACCATCGGAAAACCCAGTGGCCCAGGGACAGGACGAAGCCACCGCCGCTCGCCAGGAAGCCACCGCCTCAGCCAGCGAACTCGCCGAAGCCTCCAGCCAATTCAAGGAACTCGCCGAAAGCCTCGCCCAGCAGGCCGGCGTCAATCCCGAAGCCCCGCTCCAGGCACAGTCGGATCAGCAGCGCCAGCAGGCCGATCAGGCCCGCCAGCAGGCGCAGCAGGCATGGCAGCAGGCCCAGCAGCAGGCCGCTGCCCAAGCCCAGAATCTCAACAATCAGCTCAATCAGCAGAACAATCAGGCCATGCAGCAGGCCCTCCGCCAGGCAGCCGGTCAGGCCGAAGCCCTCGCCCAGCAGGCGCAGGCCCTCGCCAAGGAACAAGGCAGCCTCTCGGACCTCGTCGCCGCCGCCGCAGAAGCCGCCGATCAGGCCGGACTCGCCCAGAAGGAAGAAACCCTCGGCCAACTCGCCGAAGCCCTCGGCAAGGCCGCCGAAGCCTTCCAGCAGCAGGCCGCCGGACAAGTCGACCAGTCCAGCGCCGCTCAGGACGCCGCATGGCAGGCCAGCGAACAACTCGAACTCGGGGCCACCGCCGCTGCCGCCGCCGCCGCCGCCCTCGCCGAGGCCGCCCGCTCCGCTTCCCCCGAAGGCTCACCGGAAGAATCACCGCAGCAGGGTTCGCCTCAGGAAGGTTCGCCTCAGCAGGGTTCGCCTCAGGAGGGATCTCCTCAGGAGGGATCTCCACAGCAGGGATCTCCACAGCAGGGATCTGCTGGTCAGGCGCAGGCGGAAGCAGCGGAGTCGGCATTCAGCAATGCGGCGACGGCCCTTGCGGCCCTTGCCGGGGCGCTCGGGACGCAGGCGGATGCGCTCGTGGCAGAGGCGAAATCGCTTCAGGAGGGAGCGCAGCAGGCCCAGCAGGCAGCGCAGCAGGGGAGTCAGCAGGGACCAGGCAATGCGGCTCCAAGCAGCGGGAATGCAGCGCAGAGTGCTTCGCAGGCGGCGCAGTCGCTCGCCCAGGCGGCCTCGGCTTCGCAGGCGGCCCGCGGGGTTCCGCAGAATGGCGGAAAGCCACAATTCAGCAGCAACAGCCGGAGCACCGGAAAGGGGCAGGGGAATGGTCAGCAGCAACCCGGCGGCGAAGGATCGCAGGCCCAGACAGGCGCACAACCCACCGGCGTGCCGCTGGCGATGCCAGCCGACCTCGGCAAGCTGGGACTGACACAGGCCGACTGGGTGAAGCTGCGCGGGGTTATTTCGGGGGTTGAGGGAGCCGATGGCGACCGGGTTCCCGCCGAATACCGCGATCTGGTGCGGGCGTATTTCGGGGCCCTTTCCGGGGGCGATCCCGCGCAGGGCGAGGAAGGAAAACGCAAGTGAGCCATGTTCCGCAACCAACGAAACGCCGCATGAAAACAGGAACGATGCAACGGGTGCTGGCGGGATTGCTGGCCATGATGCTGCCAGTGGCCGGACAGGACGCCAGCGACGTCTTCCGGAAATACGAACCCGAGGCCCGCAAGGCCATCGAACGCGGCTTCGAATACATCCTTTCGGTGGAACAGCGCGACGGCACGTTCCCGGAATCGCACGGGCGCAGCACAGGAATTTCGTCGCTCGTCGGCATGGCCTTTCTCTCGATGGGCCACACACCAGGCCGCGGACGCTACGGCGAAGCCATCAACCGCCGCATCGATTTCGCCCTGAAGCACAGCAGCCGCGAGGGACTCGTCGACAATGGCGACCACGGCAACGGCCCGATGTACGCCCACAACATCAGCACCCTCTTCCTGTCCGAAGTCTCCGGCATGGTCGATGCCCAGCGCCAGCAGCGCATCGACGCCGTCCTGCCAAAGGCCATGACCATCATCCTGCGCGCTCAGGCGGTCAATAAGTCCCCGCACAACCAGGGCGGCTGGCGGTACCATCCAGGATCGCGCGATTCCGACCTCTCGTGCAGCGGCTGGGCCCTCATGGCGCTGCGTTCGGCCCGACTCAATGGCGCTCCCGTGCCGCCCGAATCCATCGATCAGGCCGTCAAGTACATCTACCAGAACTTCGAACGCCGCGTGGGGCATTTTGGCTACATGGACAGCCAGCAGCACCGCGATTCCCTCACCGGGGCCGGCTTGCTCTGCCTTGAATTGTGCGGTCGCCATGCCTCCGAGGACAATATCCGGGCAGGCGAATGGATCCTCGCCAACTACCGCGACCTGCGGCGGGCCGAATTCGAGTACTACGGCAACTACTACAACGCTCAGGGCATGTTCCAGCTCGGCGGCAAATACTGGCGCAACTACGCCTCATGGATGTACCCGCACTACCTCGGGGAACAGAACGAAGACGGTTCATGGCGCGATAACCGCTTCGGCCGGGTCTACGGTACCGCCATCATGATCCTCGCCTTCACCGTCCCCGCCCGCCAGCTCCCCATCTACCAGCGCGACGAACGCATCGACGAAGAATGAACCACCCCGGATGATGCGGGTTTTCTTTTGACAATCCTCCACCTGCGCATACGAAACCTCCCGCGCCGCATCGTGCGGAGCATCTGTTCGGCAGGGTAGCTCAGCGGTAGAGCAGGGGACTCATAAGCCCTTGGTCGCGAGTTCGATTCTCGCCCTTGCCACCACCTCTCCAGGGATTGCTGCCTCCCTTTGCAACCCGGGTAGGCGGAGCAGCCCCGGCTGCATGGCTGGGGTCGTGGCGCGGCGAAGAAGTCTGGGCATTTATCGGGAATCCGCCGGGGATCGTGCGGCTCTTTGCGCCCCTTCAGGGCGCCTTGAATGGGTGGTGGCGGGGACCCGCTACCTGGGGCATCGCGTTGCTCA
>CAZSDE010000387.1:0-4239 GCA_964605435.1 uncultured Akkermansia sp. | reverse complement strand
GCTCTGCCGGCCGTTCCTCGGTCCCGGAGCTGCGTCCGGCGGTTGTCAGGGAGCCGGGTTGGGGGTAGTTGAGTGGGATGACAGACTATCCGATGGGAGTTGTGGGCACTGGGGCGATTGGCCGGAATCATGCGCGGGTCCTCAGTGGGCTGCCGGGTGTCAGGCTGGCTGCGATTTTTGATAGGGACGCGGGGAGGGCGGCGGAAGTGGCGGCGGAGTTCGGGACCGTGGCGGTGGGGTCGCTGGAGGAACTGGTGGCTCTTACCGGAGCGGTGACGGTGGCGACACCGACGGTGACGCATTATGATACTGGGAAGCAGCTTCTGGAGGCTGGGCGGCATGTGCTCATTGAGAAGCCGATTACGGACAATACCGAGCAGGCGAGGGAGCTGGCGGACCTTGCGGCCGAGCGCAAGCTGGTGCTGCAGGTGGGGCACATTGAGCGGTTCAATCCGGTGATGAGTCTGCTGGAGACGAGTCTCACGCGTCCCGTCTTCATTGAGGCGCACCGGCTTTCTCCTTTTCCGAACCGCAGTATCGATATCGGGGTGGTGCTTGATCTGATGATTCACGATCTTGAGATCATTCTGCATCTGGTGAAGCAGCCGGTGGAGAGTGTGGATGCGGTGGGGATTCCCGTGCTGACTCGGCGGGAGGACATTGCCAATGCGCGCATCCGGTTTGCGGGGGGCTGTGTGGCCAATGTGACGGCGAGCCGGATCAGTCCCGAGAAGATGAGGAAGCTGCGGGTTTTTCAGAATGACGCGTATCTGTCTCTCGACTACCAGGCTCAGGAAGGACGGATTCACCGTCTCGCGCCGGGTGGGATTGTGGCCGAGGAAGTGGTCATTGAGAAAGACGAACCGCTGCGGCTGGAGCTGGCAGCCTTTGCGAACTGTGCGCGCAACGGTCTGCAGCCGAGGGTGGGTGGTCAGGAAGCGACTGAGGCGCTGGCCCTTGCTCTGGAAATCACGCGGCTGATCGAATCCTCGCCCCGTCCGTCATGAGGATTTACGTGGTGGCGGGAGAGCGGAGTGGCGATCTGCATGGGGCTGGGCTGATGCGGGAGCTGCGGCAGCGGGAGGAGAGTCTTGCCATCACTGGACTGGGGGGAACGGGCATGCATGAACTGGCGGCGGGGGTACGGGACTGGGCCGAGGAAGCTGGGGTGGTGGGTTTGGTTGAGGTGCTGCGGAAGTATCCATGGTTCCGGAAGCGATTCCGCGAGACCCTTGCCGAGATTCAGGAAGAGGAGCCCGATGCGGTCGTGCTGATTGACTATCCTGGGTTCAATCTGCGGCTGGCGAAGGCACTGCGGCAGCGTGGGTATGGCGGGCGCATCATCTACTACATCAGTCCGCAGGTGTGGGCGTGGCACCGTGGGCGGATCCCCGGGATGGCGAAGGTACTGGATCTGATGCTGTGCATTTTTCCGTTCGAGGCAGAGCTGTATGAAGGCTGTGGGCTGAAGGCCGAGTTCACGGGTCATCCGCTGGTTTCGTGGCATCGCTCCCGGAGGCTGGGCGTGGCCCGGGATCCGGAATTGATCGGGTTGTTTCCGGGGAGCCGGCGGCGTGAGATTGTGAAGCACTTCCCTGCTCTGCTGGAAGCCGCGTCGCTGATGGCGAGGACGCATCCCGGGCTGCGTTTTGTGGTCTCGGCGGCGTCGCCTGCGCTGGCAGCGATCATGGAACCGATGCGGGCGGCGCGGCCGGTGCCGGGGCTGACGATTGAGACTGGCACCATGCATGAACTGATGCAGCGGGCTGTGTGCGGGGCCGTGGCCAGCGGGACGGCGACGCTGGAAGCCGCCATTCATGAGATGCCGTACTGTTTGATTTACCGGGTCAATGCCGGCACGTATGCGGTGGGCCGGGCCCTCATTCAGGTACCGTGGCTGGGGATTGTGAACATTCTGGCCGGGCGTCAGGTAGTGAAGGAACTGATTCAGGGCGACTGCCGGGGCTCAGTGATTGCGGAGGAACTGGGGCGGCTGCAGGGTGATGCGGGGACCCGGGATTCACTGACGGGCGAGTTGCGTGGGATTGTGGACCGGTTGGGCGGTGGAGATGCCTATGCGAATGCGGCCGAGGCTGTGCTGCGGGCCATCAGAGGAGCACCTCGCGGATGACATCGCCTTCCACATTGGTGAGGCGGCGGCTGATGCCATTGTGTTCGAACGTGAGTTGTTCGTGGTCGAGGCCGAGGAGGTGGAGGATGGTGGCGTTGAAGTCGTAGAGCGGGTGGATGTGCTGCACGGCGCGGCGGCCGAGGTCGTCTGTGGCCCCGTGGCTGACGCCTGGGCGGACGCCGGCACCGGTGAGCCAACAGGTGAAGCCATCCGGGTTGTGGTCGCGGCCGGCCGAGCCCTTCTGGAACATGGGCATGCGGCCGAATTCCGTGCACCAGACCACGAGAGTGTCCTCGAGGAGACCTCGCTGGCGGAGGTCGCGGATGAGAGCGGCGGCTGGCTGGTCGAGGATGGCCGCGTGGCGGTCGTACTGTTCGCGGAGCTTGTTGTGGCCGTCCCAGTTCAGTTCGCCGCCGCTGGCGTAGGCTCCATTGAAGAGCTGGACGAAGCGGACGCCGCGTTCGATGAGGCGTCGGGCAAGGATGCAGTTGCGGGCGAAAGCCGCCTTATGGGGCGAGGTCGTGTCGTCGGCTCCGTAGAGTTTGAGAATGTGATCCGGTTCCGTGGTGAGGTCATTGATTTCCGGGACCGAGAGCTGCATGCGGGCAGCGAGTTCGTAGGAAGCGATGCGGGCGGCGAGGCGGCTGTCGCCCGGGTTCATGGCGAGGTGTTCCTCATTGAGCCGGGCGAGGAGGGAGCGGGCCGCGCGGTCGTCAGCGACCGACGTTCCCGGCGGTGCGGCGAGGTGGCGGAGCGGCTGACTGGCGCTCATGGTGGTGCCCTGAAAAACGGCGGGAAGGAAGCCTGAGGCCCAGTTATTCATGCCCGCCTGGGGAACGCCGCGCGGGTCCGGAATGGCCACGAAGGCCGGGAGGTCGTCGCATTCGCTGCCGAGGGCATAGGTGACCCATGCGCCCATGCTGGGGAATCCATCGAGGAGCGAGCCACTCGACAGGAAATTCTCTGCAGGGCCGTGCGTGTTCGATTTACTTGTCAGCGAGTGGATGAAGGCGATGTCGTCGGTCAGTTCCGCGAGGTGCGGGATGAGGTCGCTCACCCATTTGCCTGTCTGGCCGCGCTGGCGGAAGGCGTATTGTGGGCGGGCCAGTTCACCGGCGGGGCCCTGGAAGGTGACGGCGGGGCCACCGGCGAGGGGTTTGCCATCGTGGCGGATGAGTTCCGGTTTGTAGTCCCATGTTTCCAGCTGGCTGACGGCACCGGCGCAGAAGATCATGAGAACATTGCGGGCCTTCGGGGGAAAGTGGGTACCGCGGGCACCGAAGGGATTGGCTGGGTCGATGAGGGGCGGGCGGGCGGCGAGGAGGCCATCGCGCTGCAGCAGGCTGCTGAGAGCGATGCTGCCGAGCGTGGTGGCGCTGCGTCCGAGGAAGTGGCGCCGGTCGAGGAGGTGGCGGCCGACGGGCCCGGTATCTGGAGCGATCATGGAGGATTCGGTGAATCGCGGAGCACGGGAGCGGCTTCGCCATCGCGGCGGCGGGCCGGCATGATGGCGCAGGCCTCGCGGCAGCCGAAGAGACGGCTGAGCAGGTGGCGGTTGCGGCTGATCCAGCGGTAGATGGCCTCCGCGACGAAGATGACCCCCGGGATCCAGAGGAAAAGGGCCACCGGAAAGAGGAGCGGGAGCCGCATGCCCACGAAGCGGATGCAGCGGGCTCCCCGGTGGATGGTGCCGTCGAGCGCGACGCAGTGGATTGCTTCGAGCAGGTCCTCGCGGCTGATCTCTGGAGCAATCTGCTGCGCTTCCGGGCTGGAGACCGGCACGAAGCGGAGACGTCCTCCCCAGTCCAGCCATGTCAGGGTGCGCATCTGAAACGTGCAGAGCGGGCATTCGTCATCGAAGAGGACGACGTGGTGCCGGCGCGACGGAGATTCATTCATGATGATGCATGATGCATCCATTCCACCTGGGCATCCAGCGCAAAACACCGGGGGGCGGCGCGGTCGCACCCCACCGGAGCGTTGAGTGCTGAGGGTGCCGCGCATCGCGGCGTCAGGACGCGTTGGAGTCCGGGAGCGGAGTGAAGGGAGCCTCCTTGAGGTCCGGGGAACGGCGGCCTGAGAGAAGCCGTGACCATTCGATGGCGCAG
>CAZSDE010000386.1:0-4239 GCA_964605435.1 uncultured Akkermansia sp. | reverse complement strand
TTTCTCCACTCTGCTGCTCGCCGCACTCGCTGCACCGCTCGCAGGCCAGCAACCCACCACCAGTCAGCCGGACGCCGGCATCCAGCTCCAGTTCCCCAATAACGGAATCAGCGACATCCTCGGCATCTACGAACTGCTCACCGGCAAACCAGTCATCCGCGACTCGGGCATCTTCGATGGCAAACCCCTCAGCCTCGTCACCGCCAAACCAGTCACGGAAGCCGAAGCCATCGAACTCATCGAATCCTGCCTCCAGCTCAATGGCTACGTAATCGCCCAGTCCCCGGACCAGACCTCCACGCGCGTCAGCCTCGCTTCTTCCGCCCAGGCCAATCTCGCCCGAGATCTACCCGTGCACCGGTCTCCGGAATCCCTCCCGGAAGGCCACGCCCTCGCTTCCTATTTCATCCCGCTCGAACACATCGATCCCTCGGAAGCCTCCACCACCATCTGGAGCCACATCGGCCTCCATACCTACGGCCGCCTCACCCCAGTCGCCAGCCCGCCAGGCATCCTCATCACGGAATCCGCCGACAGCATCCGCCAGGCCATCCGGGTCGCCGAAGTCCTCGACGCACCGCAGGCCCGCACCAAACTCCTCACGGAATTCTACCCGCTCAAATACGCGGACGCTGTCGTGGTCGCCCAGATGCTCACTTCCACCCTCACGGCGCGCATCGTCATTCCCCCAGTCACCATCGATACCCTCGGCGATAACGAATCCCGCCCCACCAACCGCATCCCTACCCAGATCCCCGCTCGCGTGGTCGCAGACGACCGCCTCAACCGCATCATGCTCGTCGCCACGGAGGCAGATCACGAATTCGCCCGCAAGGTCATCGATCAATTCGACCAGCCCATCAAGGCGGAGGCTCCCCTCGAACGCCGCCTGCGCTACGTCTTCGTCGACCAGGTGCTCCCGGTCCTCGCGGACATCCTCCAGGATACCGGCACAGGCAGCAGCACCGCCGCCGCCGGAGAAGCCGTGCGTTCCCGCCGTACCCCCGTCGCTTCCGCCGACCCCGCCACCCTCGCCGGCCGTCCCCGCCGCGTCTCAGCCCAGCGCGACGGTGCCACGACCGCCCCAGCCGGCTACGAGGACCAACTCATCCCACCAGAAGAAACCGCCCCGCCGCTCTCCGTCCTCGTCGGCAAAACCAGACTCGTCGCGGACGTCCAGGCCAACAAACTCCTTGCCTACGGCCCGCCCGAAGACCTCGCCAAGGTCTCGAACCTGCTCGACCGGCTCGATCACAAGCCTCCCCAGGTCTACCTCGCCACCATCATCGGCCAGCTCACCCTCGGCGACGATGTCGATTTCGGTGTCAGCTACCTCCGGCGCATCAGCGAGGAAGGCAATCTCAGCGGAGGCTTCTTCACGGCGGAAAATCTCGGCCGCGCCATCGCCGACATCCGCAATCCCGCCCTCGACCTCCCTCTCAAACCACTCACTCCCGGCCTCAACCTCTACGGGGAAATCGGCCAGGGCGTCGACGCCTTCATCCACGCCCTCGAACAAACCCAGCGCTTCAAGGTCCTCTCCCGTCCGTCCATCTACGCCGCCAATAACAAAAAGGCTGTCATCACTTCCGGCCGCCGCATCCCCGTCCCCACCAGCTCTGTCTCGGACCTCGCCAACAATAACTCGGTCCGCACGTCCATCGACTTCCAGGACGTCGTCCTCAAACTCGAAGTCATCCCCCTCATCAATTCCAGCAAGGAAGTCAGCCTCAATATCGCCCAGGTCAATGACACGGTCGTCGGCGAACAGATGGTCGCCGAAAACTCAGTGCCGGTCATCGCCACGGAACGCCTCCTCACCGCCGTCACCGTCCCCAACCGATCCACCATCGTCCTCGGCGGCCTCATCACGGAAAACGAGGAAAAAGTCACCTCGGGCATCCCGCTCATCAGCCGCATCCCCGTCCTCGGTCACGCGTTCAAATCCACCACATCCCGCAAGGCCCGCAAGGAACTCATCATCTTCATCCAGCCGGTCGTCGTGGAGGACGACCCCGAAGCTCTCGCCGCCAGCTTCACGGAAGATGCCCGCACCGCCGTAGGCTCGGACGCAGCCAGCATCTTCCCGGAAGTTCCCCTCCCGGCCTTCGAACGACCCCTCCCGGCCGCCGCTCCCGCACCCGCTCAGGGCAAGGCTTCCCGTCCCTCCCCGCGCCGATGACTCACGCCGCCGCTGGCCCCATTTCACAGATCCTGTCCGCTGCCTCGGCTGCCGCCGGTGCAGAGGACGCACCCGCCGTCGCCCAGACACTCGCAGACATCCCTCCCGGATCCCCCGGTGCCGTCGACGCCCTCCTCGATGCCAGCCTCGTCCCGGACGAACCCGCCTTCTTCGCCGCCCTCGCCTCCAGCGTCCACCTCCCCTTCGACCCCACTCCCGCTGTCCCCCACGACCCCTCACCACGCAGCATCCTCCCTGCCCGGCTCGCCCTCCGCCACCGCATCCTCGCCACCAGACCCGACCACGCGCCACTCACCCTGCTCACCTACGACCCCTTCGACCTCGAAGCACGTCAGATGGCCGGCCAGACCTTCGACGAACCCTTTACATGGAAACTCGCCCCGCGCTCGTTCATCATGGAGGCACTCCGCGATTCCTACGGCGTCGGGGCCGCCCGCTTCGACGAACTCGTCAGCGGCAAAGCGGACGCGGAACCTGACGCCCTCCGCCAGGAAGTCACCGTCCTCGAGGACAATGAGGAAGCCACCATCATGAGCTTCGTAAATCAGATCTTCAGCGAAGCCATCCGGGAACGCGCCACCGACATCCACATCGAACCCCTCGAAAACGACCTCCGCATCCGCTACCGCGTCGATGGCTCACTCAACGAAGTCGCCGTCCCGCCCAATGTCCGCGTCCTCCAGAACGCGCTCGTCTCCCGGCTCAAAATCATGGCCCACCTCGACATCGCGGAACGCCGCCTCCCCCAGGACGGCCGCATCAACCTCGAACTCGATGGCCGCCGCTACGACGTCCGCATCGCCACCATCCCCTCCGTCAATGGCGAGTCTGTCAGCCTCCGACTCCTCGGCCGGGAACGACTCGACCTCTCCGGCCTCGGCATGGACGACCATCTCGAAGCGCGCATCCGCTCGCTCCTCGCCCTCCCCAATGGCATCATCCTCGTCACCGGTCCCACCGGCTGCGGAAAATCCAGCACGCTCTACACCTTCCTCCGCGAACTCAATACCCGCGACCGCCGCATCGTCACCATCGAGGACCCTGTCGAAAATAAACTCGACGGCGTCGTCCAGATCGCCGTCAAACCGGAAATCAATCTCACCTTCGCCGCAGGCCTCCGCTCAATTCTCCGCGGCGATCCCAATGTCATCATGGTCGGGGAAATGCGCGACCTCGAAACCACCGAAATCGCCATCCGCGGTGCCCTCACGGGCCACCTCGTCTTCAGTACCCTGCACACCAACGATGCCGTCGGCGGAATCTCCCGGCTCCTCGACATGGGTATCGAACCATTCCTCATCGCTTCCTCGGTCCGCGCCTTTCTCGCCCAGCGCCTCGTGCGCCGACTCTGCCCTGCCTGCCGCCAGCCAGCTCCACCCGAACTCTACCCACGCCAGTACCTCGAATCCCTCGGCTTCCCCCCAGACCGCAAGGGGTCCATCCTCGTTCCCGCGGGATGCCGCGACTGCCGCGGCACAGGCTACCGCGGCCGCATGGCCATCATCGAAGTCTGCGCCATCACCCCGGAAATGCAGGACCTCATCACCAGCCGCGCCCCAGCCTCAGCCATGCGCGCCAAAGCCATCGCCGAAGGCATGATCCCCATGCGCGAATACGGCTGGGCCAAGGTCGCCGCCGGCGAAACCACCATCGATGAAGTCATCGCCGTCACCGCAGCCGGCGAACACATCACCTGATCCCTCCCACCGCATGCCCCAGTTCGTCTACGAGGCCATCTCGTCAGCCGGTGAAACGGTCAGCGGCACCATCGAGGCCAGCTCCCGCAGCGATGCCTTCCGCCTCATCGAATCCAAACGACTCTCTCCTCTCGAAATCACGGAGAAAAATCAGGACAGTTCCGCTGCCACCACGGCCTCCAGCAAACCCATCCGCCTGAGCCGACCCCGCCTGATCTTCTTCACCAGTGAACTGGCCGACCTCATCGACGCGGGCCTCCCCGTCCAGCAGGCACTCAATATCATGGCGGACCGCCAGCAGGACCCGGTCATCCGCCGCACCGGCGACCGTCTCCGCAC
>CAZSDE010000385.1:0-4242 GCA_964605435.1 uncultured Akkermansia sp. | reverse complement strand
GACGACCGTGCCGCTGCGGGTGGACCGCGGGATCTTCGTGATGAATGGCGCGGGTGGAACCAGTTCGCACTCGGTGGTGGAACCGAATCTGGTGGGCAACACGGGAGCGCAGTATGTGCCGTCGCGCGGGGCGACCCTTGCGGATGACCAGTTGCTGTCGGATCCTACCTACCGGATTCCGCTGATGCCGCCGTCCTTCAATCCGCACCTTGCGCCGGTCCGGATTGCTGACCTCTGCAACCGGGACTTCTTCACGAATCCGCCGCCGACGGTTCTGCAGGTGGCGAGTTCCAGCAGCACGCAGGTCCGGGCGCTGCGTTTTGCGCATGGCCGCCGCGATGGTCAGGGTCTCGTGCCGAACCGTGGTTCCTCGGATCCGCTGGAGACGGGCGACTTCGATACAGGGGTTGGTCTGGCTCCGGATGGACCGTACATGAATCAGCCGGATGATGGCGACACACGTGCCTCGGAGACCGTGAGTAATCCCTATTACTATGCGAAGCTGCAGGATGTGCCGACCACGACGCCACCGGGATCTTTCTCGCCGAACCGCCTCATGCGTTCGCCGGTTGATTTCGGTTCCATTCCTTCCGGGATCAATGCGCGGGTGCCGTGGCAGACGCTGCGGTTCCGTCCGGATCCTGGCATGAACGATCCTCAGCTGCGGATCCGTGCGGTGGGAGATCAGCCGAAGAAGCCGCAGGGGCAGGCTCATTTCTTCCCGTTCGCGAACTACTGCGGGCCGAAGGATCACCTCATGCTGGACATGTTCTGGATGCCGATTGTGGAGCCATGGTCGATCAGCGAAGGCTTTGCGACGAAGGGGGCGATCAATCTGAACCAGCAGATCTTCCCGTTCACGTACATCGAGCGGACGACAGCGCTGCATGCGCTGCTGCGCGGGACGCGCATGATGGCGATTCCGAATACGGCTTCGCAGCGTTACAAGGACGGTTCGCGTCTCAATGACAATCAGAACTACCGGTACTGGATCAATGCGCGGGAAACCGTGCGCCAGCTCACGGAATTCCGCTTCCGTGGTCTCGATGCGGAAGGGTTCCCGGTGCCGTTCTCGTCGTTCCGGACGCCCTCCGAGATCTGTGAACTCTGGCTGGTGCCGGACCTGAACACGGCTTCGCAGACGGTGACTCTCGAGCAACTGATCCGCGACTTCTGGAACAACCACCGGATCACGGGTGACAACGTGCGGGAGCGTCCGTATTCGGAACTCTATCCTCGGCTGTGCACGCGTTCGGACACGTACAAGGTGCATGTGGTGGCGCAGGGTCTGAAGAAGTCTGGCAACAGCGACCCGAACACCTTTGATTCGACACCGGGCAAGGATCTGGTGATGTCGGAATGGCGCGGTTCGGCGATGATCGAGCGCACCATCAATCCGCGCGATCCTGAGATTCTGCGGCTGCCGGATTATGCCACCATCACGAACCTTGTGACGGCCCGGAAGCTTGATGAATTCTACACCTACCGTGTCACGGAAGTCAGGCAGGTTGGTGAGTGATCAGAAACCACCGCGGTCTGTCTGAAGGGCGGGCCGCGGTGCCACGGAAAGGGCGGCGGGCGATGGGCCTGCCGCCCTTTCCTTTTTCCCGGGATGGCACAGTTTGCGGGGCCTTTCCGGGCACGGTTGGTCCCGTGCTCGAATCACGTCCGGCGTGGGGACTTGCCCGTCTGGATTTGCAGGGAGGGGGCTCCCGCTTTTTGCCGGGATGTTCGGGGCTTTTTTAGAGGCCGCGGATGATGTGTTCGAGGGCGAGGACGGCGTAGGCGGTCACGAGGACGCTGTCTTTTTCCATCCAGCGACCGTTTTCATTGATCCATGAACCGTCCTCGCGCTGGACATTGAAGAGGTGTCTGGCGAGGTCCGAGCGCCAGTTGCGGCGGCCCTGGGGCGTTTCCACGAAGTCGATCTGGGCCGTGTTGAGGGCCTTGGCCATGGTGTGGTAGTAGTAGTAGAGGCCTTCCGAGCCGATGCCGGGGTTTTCAGTGACCGAGTAATTGGCCGAGAGCCATTCCTGGACGGCCTTGATCCTTGGGTCGGATGGTTTGACGTCGGCGTAGATGAAGGCGAGGAGGCCGGCGTAGCCCATGCTGGCGTAGGCGCGCGGGGCGGTGGGTTTGGTGCCGTCGCCGGATTCTGGTGGGGCGACCTTGCTTTCGCCGGGGCGGTAGACGAAGCCGCCCTTATTGGTTTTGTCTTCGCTGACCCATGAGGATTTGTTGGTGGCGGCGAGGTGCTGGCAGCGGGTCACGAAGTCGATGGCGGCCTGGTAATTGAGCTGTGGTTCCGATTTGGCGCGGTCGGGATCGTCCTGGAGGAGTTTGCGGGAATGGTAGAGCGCTTCGAGGGCGAAGTGGGTGTTGCTCATGTCGGTGGGGGGCTTGCTGCCATAGCCGACGCCGCCGTCGTAAGGAGTGTCCATTTCGCCGGGTGTGCCTTCATCGTACTGGCCCTTGATGACGAAGCGGCGGGCCTTGAGGGCGGCCTCGCGGATGCCTGGTTCGTCGCTCACGAGGGTGAGTGCGGTGAGGGCGAGGCTGGTATTGTAGTTCGGCAGGGAAGTGGTGTAGATTCCTCCGTCCTCCTTCTGGCTGAGGATGAGGAACTGGTAGGCCTTGCGGGCGTGTTCCGGGATGTCCTTCGTTTCCGGATTGCCCATGGCGGCCATGGCGGCGAGGGCGGTGATGGCTGGGTGTTCGCTGGAGCCGACGAATCCTTTGGCCGCATCCTGCTGGGCGAAGAGGTATTTGAGTCCACGGTTGATGGCGGCCTGCACTTCATTGCGGAGCGATTCGTCCGTTTCGGCGCAAGCGCTCATTACGAAGCTGGACTGGGTGCCTGCGGCGAGCAGGAGCGACAGGAAGGTCTGGCGTTTCATGGTGAGGAGTTTCAGGAAGATGGGTGGGACGACTATCGGGTGGGCTTGCCGGACTTGCGTGGAGGACTGGAGGGCTTGGATTCCTTTGGTTTGGCTTCCGCCGGAGCGGTCAGCGGGCGGAGTTCGATGCTGATTTCCGTCCCTTTGGCTGGGAGTTGGGAATCCGGGATCCAGATGTCGTCGAGTTCGTTGCCCTCGCGTGGGTTGTTGATGACCGAGGCGGGGTCGACCATGAGGGCGATGAGGCTCCCGGTTTCCGTGGCGAGGAAGGATCCGTCCGGCATGATGCGGGAGCCGGTGTAGATGAAGGGAGCGGCCTCGATTTTCGCCTTTTTGTCGAGGTTGTGGATCCAGTCTTCGATGCGGGCGGTCTGTTCCTTGCCCTGCGGATTCTTCCAGCGGAGGTGGATGGTGAGTTGCGAGGACGGCAGGTGCGTGGCTCCGGGGACGGGCACGCCGCCGCGTTCCGGTTCCGTGTAATCGAAGAACGTGGTGCTTGGTTTCCAGTTCAGCAGCAGGAGGGCGACATTGAATTCAGCCGGCTTCACTTTCGTGCTGAAGAGGGATTCGTGCACCTTGCCGCTTTCGTGGACGAGGACGTATTCCAGCAGGCCCTTGGTCATGTTGACCGTGGCGGGCAGCGTGATGATGCCTGTGGCCTTGTCGAACTCCATGAGGCCGAGGCGGTAGCGGTTCCCGCCGAGCGGTTCGATGGCCTTGGTGGGGTCGCTGGGGGCAACCTTGCCGGCAGCGGGATCCTGGGCGGCAGCGAGGGCCGTCATGAGGATGAGGACTGCGGTGGGGAGCGGGATCATGCGGCAGCGTACGCGGCGATGGGACGTTCAGCAATGACGCAGCTCCGAGCCTCCCTCCTGGAGGAAAATGTGTTCATGGAGGCGGTTCGGCTGCGGCGGCTTTGCGTGCCTGTTCCTTGCTGGCATCGGAGAGTCGGTCGAGGGGGACTTTGAAGAACTGGCCATTGCTCTTGCGGATGACGATGGCGTCTTCCTTGAGGCGGACGAAGCGAGCCTGGATGGTTTTGCCGTCGGTGCTGGTCCAGTCGAGCAGGGGAGATTCGGCGGGAGCCGGGCGGCTGGGGAGTTGTGATTTCGGGGGCAGGCCTGAGGCTGTGGCGGCCTTTTCGAGGGCGGCTCCTTCCTCGATCCATGTGCGGAGGAGTTTGATGTCTTTGGCATCGAGGCGGGGGCCGTTGGGGGGCATCTGGTTGTCGCCGGCGGTGGTGACGACTTCAAAGAAGCGGCTGCGTTCTGGTTCGCCGGGTACGACGATGCCGCGTGGGTCGATGTCGCCGGCGAAGCGCTTGAGGTTATCGAAGACGTAGCCC
>CAZSDE010000384.1:0-4243 GCA_964605435.1 uncultured Akkermansia sp. | reverse complement strand
ATCGTGCTTGCCCCATTCAGGCAGGAGACTCAGAGCCAGGGAAATCAACCGTCGACTCCCGTCGATCCGGATGACACTGCCGTCCTGCGGCGCATCCCCGGACGCCCCGGCCAGTGGCTTGAGTACCGTATTGCCCTGAACCTCATGGTCATATTCCCGGATGACGGGCTCCCGGCTCACCACCGCAAAATCCCCCAGCACGCGCCGCAGCACCCCGCCCAGATCATCCGACGCCAACTCCGGCAAAGGAGCCCACTCCGGCGTCTTCCACTCGGCCTTCAGCCGCAGCCGCGGCGCATCGTGAAGACAACGGCAGTCCAGCTCGCACACGGTCTCCCCATGATGACGCACCTTCAGAATTCCTGATCCATCACTGCTGCCAAGCTCGGTCAGCTCGGTCTCAAAAATCCCCGCCAATTCCCGCAGCCGCGGCAGACTCTCCGCGCGCACCGCCAGCACCATCCGTTCCTGACTCTCACTGAGGAAAATATGCCAGCTCTGCAGTCCCGGCTGCTTCAGCGGTGCCCGCTCCAGCAGAATCTCCCCGCCCGTCTCGCTCAGCATCTCCCCGGCAGCACTCGAAAAACCTCCCGCCCCGCAGTCGGTAATGCACTCAATCAATCCCTCCGCACGCGCCGCCAGCACGAAATCCGCCGCCTTCTTCTCCTCGATCGGATTCCCGATCTGCACAGCCGTCTGGTCTTCCTCGTGCGAACTCGTCCCGAGGGCCGCACTCGAAAACGTGGCTCCCTTGAGCCCATCCAATCCCGTCCGCGCCCCCACCGCCACAATGACATGCCCCGGCTTCACTTCCTTGGGAATATCAGCACTCGGAATGATCCCAGCCGTGCCGCAGAACACCAGAGGATTGTAAAGAAACGTATCATCAAACTGAATCGCCCCGGCCACTGTCGGAATCCCCATGCGGTTTCCATAATCCCGCACCCCGCGCACCACCCCGCGCATGACCCCAAGCGGATGAATCACATCCTTCGCACGGATGTCCTCCTGCTTCGTATCCGGCGGGCCAAAGCAGAAAACATCGAGCGACGCCACCGGCCTCGCCCCCTTCCCCGCACCCAGAATGTCCCGGATGACCCCACCAAGCCCGGTGTTCGCCCCCGCATACGGCTCGATCGCACTCGGATGATTGTGCGTCTCCACCTTCAGACAGGCCGCCAGACCGGGATCGACCTCGATGAACCCGGCATTGTCCGTGAAGGCACTGAGCACAAATCCGGGCTTCCGCGCCATGATCTCTTCGCTGGGCTTCCGGATCAGCGTCCGGAAAATCCCATCCACCACCTCGGGCACCCCATCGCGCACATGTTCGATGCTAGCCCCGAAAATCCGGTGCTTGCAGTGCTCGCTCCATGTCTGCGCAATCACTTCCAGCTCCACATCGGTCGGTTCCCGCCCCACGCCCCGGAAATACTCCTGCACGGCCAGCATGTCCTCCCGGCTCAGACTCAGCTTCATCTCCCGCGACACCCCATGCAGGGCGTCGCCATCAAGCGGCAGAATCGGAATCGTGCGGAAAATCGGACGGTCGGCAGCAGGAACGCTCATGCCGCACCAAGCAGGCACCCCGCCCATAGTCAAACGCGGGAGATTTCCTCCCCTCCCCGGAAAAACCATCTTTTTCGCGTGCAGAACGCCCCCCGAACCCGCGTATCATCGCCCTGCGCCACGCCATGAAATTCTCCGCCCTCCTCCTCTCGACTCTTCTCCTAGCCGGTTCCGCCACCGCCGCCGAACCACCTCCTCCGAAGGGAGCGAATGCCGTTTCCCTGTTCGATGGCAAATCGCTCGACGGCTGGGAAGGCAATCCCAAACTCTGGAAAGTCGCCGACGGAGCCATCGCCGGAGGTTCCCTCACGGAACAGGTCGAACACAACGACTTCCTCGCCTCCCGCAAACCATACGCCAATTTCATCCTCCGCATGAAACTGCGCCTCCGCGGCACCGGCTTCGTCAACAGCGGGATCCAGATGCGCAGCACCAGAGTCCCCAACTCCAGCGAAATGCGCGGCTACCAGTGCGACTACGGCGATCCCACATGGTGGGGCTGCATCTACGACGAGAGCCGCCGCAACAAGGTCATGGCCCAGAGCGACATGAAGGCACTCGACCCCGTGATCCGCCGCAATGACTGGAATGATTACGTGATCCGAGCCGACGGAGCCCGCATCACCACATGGATCAATGGCGTCATGGGCGTCGATTACTTTGAAGCCGACCCCGCCATCGAACGCGATGGACTCATCGGCATCCAGGTCCACGGGGGAGGCAAGGCCCTCATCGAAGCAAAGGACATCTTCATCGAGGAACTACCCGCCACCCCGCAGATCAAGGGAGCCCCCAATCCCCAGCCGGCCACCAAAACCTCCCCCGTACCCCCGCAGGAACAACTCGCCGGCTTCACCCTCCCGGAAGGCTTCGAAATGGAACTCGTCGTCAGCGAAGACGAATCCAAAGGCTTCGGCAAATTCATCACGGCCTGCTTCGACCAGAAGGGCCGCCTCTGGACGATGACAGCCCTCGAATACCCCGTCGATGCCAACGAAAACCCGGCCGCCGCCGACGCCCTCTACGCCAGCAAGGCCAAGGACAGGATCCTCGTCTACGACGTCATCGACCGCGGCTCCAATGGCAACCCGCCGAAATTCGCAAAGGAACCAACCGTCTTCGCCGACGGCCTCGCCATCCCCCTCGGCATCCTCCCGTACAAGGACGGTTGCTACGTCCAGCACGGCCACGACATCGCCTTCCTCCGCGACACCGACCACGACGGCAAAGCCGACAAACGCGAAGTCGTCCTCACCGGCTTCGGCGTCCAGGATTCCCACCTCTTCCCCCACCAGTTCACCCGCGCCCCCGGAGGCTGGATCTGGATGGCACAGGGTGCCTTCAACTACGGCGAAGTCATGGGCACCGACGGCCGCAAAACAAAATTCGACCAGACCCGCATGGCCCGCTTCCGGCCCGATGGCTCAGCCTTCGAAATCACCAGCAACGGTCCCTGCAACATCTGGGGACTCGCCATGAACGGCGAAGGCGAATCCTTCATCCAGGAAGCCAATGACTTCGGCTACCCAGTCATGCCTTTCCACGAATACGGCAACTACCCCGGATGCTCAAATGGCCAATGGAAGAGCTACGCCCCGGAATTCCCCAGCACCGCGGAATTCCGCATGGGCGGCACCGGCCTCAGCGGCCTCGCCCTCACCGACCCCTCCATGGCCTACCCCCCGGAATGGAGCGATGTCATGCTCGTCGCCAATCCCATCATCCGGAAAATCCAGGCCATCCGCATGCACCGCTCGGGCTCCTCATGGAAACTCGAATGGCTCCCCGACTTCGTTCAGTCGAGCGACGAATGGTTCCGCCCAGTCGCCCTCACGCAGGGCCCGGATGGCTGCGTCTACATCACGGACTGGTACAACAAGATCATCAGCCACAACGAAGTCCCCCGCAATCACCCGGAACGCGACAAGAAACGCGGACGCATCTGGCGCGTGAAACACAAATCACAGAAATGCTTCCCGGTCCCCGACTTCACTTCCCTCCCGGAAAAGGAAATCGTGGCCCGACTCGGCAGCCCAGCCACAGCCCAGGCCCACCTCGCATGGCAAGCCCTCCAGGACCGGCCCTCCCTTCTGGCGGAAACGGCCGGAGCCCTCAAGTCAATCATCGCCACCAGCCCGAACCCGGCCGCCCGCATCCAGGCCCTCTGGGCAGCAGCCGACTGCGGACTGACCCCGCAGATGCTGCTCGATCTCCTCGCGCACCCGTCCCGCAATGTCCGCCGCGAAGCGCTCCGCATGGCCCCGGAAATCGATGCCGCCGGCCCCGGCGATGATGCCCACACGGAGCTGGTCCGCAAGGGCCTCGCCGACCCGGATGCCGAAGTCCGCGCCGAAGCCATCCGCGCCACCGCCCGCCTCGCCCTCAAGGAATCCCCCCACGCTCCGGCCTACCTCGCCATCCTCATCGGAGCCAGCCAGCCCAGCCTGCCGGAACCAATGACGGTCTCGTCGCAGTCCAGTAAACCCATCCGCGCGGGAGCGGCCTACGAACGGGAATTCGAGCGCTACCTCGTCCGGCTCTTCCTCGAACAGATGCCGCAGCAGGTGACGGCCTTCCTCACGGGAGCCATCCCGCAGGGCATCACCCCGGACCAGCAGCTCCTCGCCGCCCTCTCCCTTCCTCCCAGGGAATCAGCCCCGCGCGTCGCCGCCCT
>CAZSDE010000383.1:3304-4253 GCA_964605435.1 uncultured Akkermansia sp. | reverse complement strand
TTCCCATGAGCCACGAGGGCCGTCGCCCATTCCCCCACGCCATCGATGGTGAGCACGGCCGCCGAGGGAAATCCGGACGCATGCCACGCGCTGGCGGCGTGCGATTGATGATGCGACGCGAACAGGATCGGGCAATCCCGCCGCAGATCAGGAAGATGCGCACGGATGGCTCCCGGAAGATCGAGTTTTCCCCGCAGCCAGCCAGGCATGCCGCGCACAAAGGCCCGCAGGCCCGCCGGTGCGGTCGCCGCAAACGATTCCAGCACACGGGCGAATTTCCGCACGGGTTTCTCATGGTAGACCACGGCATCGACGTCCGCCTCGCCGAGCTCGGCCTGTGCCAGCACTGCGGCGATCGCCTGCACCGGGAAATCGGCATCGTTTTTCCTGCGGCTGAACCGTTCTTCCTGGGCCGCGGCCATGATCACTCCATCGCAGACGAGCGCCGCCGCACTGTCATGATAAAAGGCCGAAATCCCAAGGATGACGCTCATGAACAAGGACCGCGGAATTGCTAGAGAAATGGATAGAGCAGCGGCGAGAGCGCCGAGCCCGAGCCTGCCGCGATGAGCAGACCCAGCAGCAGCAACAGCACCAGCATGGGCAGCAGCCACCACTTCTTCTCCTGCTTCAGAAAGGATGCGAATTCACAGATCAGCCGCCACATCGTCGTTCCGGGGTCAGGGGTTTTCCTGCATCTGCCGCAGCACCTCGGCCGCCGCCGCGTGTCCGGGTTCGAGTGCAAGCGCACGGCTCAGCAGCGGCAGGGCCGCCGCCCGGTTGCCGAGGCGGAAATGCAGAGCCCCGGCATTGACCTGCGCGGCCGCGTCCTTCGGGAGCAGCCGCGCCACCGCTTCGTAGTGCGGCAAAGCCTCCGCGAGCCGACCCTCGCCTGTCAGCAGTCCACCCAGCTGATAATGCGCGGCCACGTCATCCGGAGCACGCTCCA
>CAZSDE010000383.1:1932-3235 GCA_964605435.1 uncultured Akkermansia sp. | reverse complement strand
GGGCCCGCAGGGATGCTGCCGCCGCCGCGGGATTCCGCCGGTTCAACTGCACGGCCGCAAGGGCCCGGCGCGCTTCGATGTGATCGGGCGACTGCCCAAGGGCCCGCTCGAGGGCTGCCACGGCGTCATCGAGTCGGCCCAGATGCGACAGGGAAATGCCGAGGCTGTGCCATGCTGCCGGAAAATCCGGACGCAGAGCCAGGGCCTGCCGCAGCACGGTCTCGGCCTCGGCGTATCTCCGGAATCGGTTCAGGGTGCTGCCCTGCTGCTGCAGCACGACCTGATGCGGCATCGTCTGCGCCGCCCGCGCCATCATGGCCACCGCCCGTGCGTCGCCCGCCGCTTCCAGAATGAGGGCAGCCTGCAGCGCATTCCGCCAATCGTCCTCGTGCGCATCACTGACGGCGACCGCGGCTTCGCACCATGTCTTCATGGCCTCGGAGCCCGCCGCGGCACGCGCCTTGGCGATGCGCGCTTCAAGATCCGCGATCCGCTCCGCATGCCCATCCTGCAGAGTAAAGGGGGCACGGCGGAAACGGTCCCGCATTTCCTCCATCAGCCGGAGTTCATGCCATGGAGTGAACCCAAGGCGCGCGAGGCACTCCGGCAGCGTTGGCCACGAACCCTCCAGCGACAGTCCGAGCCGGGGAACCAGCGCATCGGCAAACCGCCGGGCCACTTCCCAGTTTCCCCGCGGTGTCAGATGCACATGCTCGTGAAAAAAGGTGGCTCCCGCCGCACCACCGTCCGCCGCATCGACTTCTGTCTGCAGATCAAGCAGCGTCACGCCTTTGAGGCCCGCAAGCGCTCCGGGCAGCGACGCCTGCATCGGGCCATCGCAGCGGAAGCGCAGGGTGTCGAGATCCCGCGCCTCCCGCAGGGCGGCGACCGCATCCTGCCCGCTCGCGGTCTTCGCCCGCTGCCACGACTGCTTCGCCGCATCGCCCGCAAAGGGCGGGCAATCCCGCAGGTTGACCGCCGCCGCCGAAATCACCACCGGCCGGCCGCCGTCCGACAGTTCCCGTGCCATTCTCCGGGCATTGGCAGCAAAGGAAGCCCGCACTGTCGCAAGGCCCGGCGCGTCCGCAGTCACTTCATGCTTCAGAAACATTTCCATGCCCTGCCATGACTGACCGCCCGTACGGGCTTCCTGCCGCGACTGCAGCCATTGCCCAAAAGCGGTCCGGCCGAACCCCAGCTGCGCGCGGACCCACCATCCCGGCGGGGCCTGACTCCCGAAGACCGTGCCCGCCCCGAATGGCCCGACGACTTCGTTATTGCCCAGATAAACCACGGCGGCGTC
>CAZSDE010000383.1:0-1922 GCA_964605435.1 uncultured Akkermansia sp. | reverse complement strand
ACATCCTCCGCGATATCGGCCACCGCCCAGGAATTGACCGCGGTCATGGCGGCCTTGACGACCACGAACTTCTCGCCGGGATAGCGCAGCGAGAGCATCGCTTCCAGCATCCGCGGCAGCCCAATTGCCGGTTCCGGATCTCCCATCGCAGCCGATTCTCCGAGGACGACGATGCGGCGTTCCCCGCGGTGTTCACGGGCCATCCGCAGCGGTTGCTGCGCCCTCGCCAGCGCCGCCGGAAAGTACCGGCGCGAAAACCGGTAATTGTCCACATGGTGGTCGCCCCGTTCCTCCAGAAACCCCCTCGCCTCACGGCGGCCGGCCATGCGCAGCCCCAATTCGACCAGCAACGGCAAGCCAAGCATGGGCAGCAGCACCGCCAGCAGACGGAAGACCATCCGCCGCCGTGGCCGCAGCAGCTCCTTTTCCTCACTGGCACTCGTTCTCTCCATCCATTCTCCTTCGCAGAAGCCCTTTTGTGAAAAATCGGTGAGCCGAGAGCAAGGCTAAACTTTCATGGTTAATTCATGTTCACCGGGCTCCCTGCCCGCCAACCAGAAGGCCCCTCGCGGATTGCTGCGGGCGGCCGGCTGTGGTAACTGACTTCCGTTTCTCATGAAAATCCCAGCGCGCCTCCCTGTTCTGAAAACGTCGAAGCTCTTCATCGGCGGCAAGTTTCCCCGGTCGGAAAGCGGGCGGGTGCAGCCCGCTCCCGGAGCCGACGGACGCCTGCTCGCCAATGTCAGTCAGGCGTCCCGCAAGGACCTGCGCGATGCCGTGAGTGCTGCCCGCAAGGCCGCGGAACCATGGGCCGCCCTCACCGCATACCTCCGGGGCCAGATCCTCTACCGGCTTGCCGAAATGCTGGAAAGCCGGGCCACCGTCCTCCAGGCGGAACTGGCCGCCACCACCGGCATGCCCGCACGCGAGGCCGCCGCGGAATGCGGGATCGCCATCGATACACTCACGGCTCTGGCCGGATGGCCGGACAAACTTTCCCAGGTGCTCGGATCAGTGAATACGGTCTCCGGTCCGTACTTCAGCTTCACCAATCCGGAACCAGTCGGGATCACAGTCCTCTTTGCCCCTTCCATCCCAGCCCTCACAGCTCCCGTGATGCTCATGGGTGCGGCTCTCGCAGCCGGCAATCCCTGCATCCTCATCGCCTCGGAAGCCCACCCGATCCTTGCCATGACGCTCGCGGAAGCCATCGCCACAAGTGACATCCCGCCAGGCGTGGTCAATATCCTCACAGGAATCCACCGTGAACTGGCCCCCACCGCCGCTTCCCACCGCGACATCGACGCCATCATCGACGCAACCGATGGCAGCGACGCCACCCTCTCCACCGAACTCGCAGCAGGCTCCGCAGAAAACCTCAAACGCGTCGTCGCCTTCCGGCCCAGCCCCGCCGAATGGCAATCGCCCGCCTTTCTTTCCCAGCCATGGCTGCTCGGCAGAATCATGGAGGCCAAAACAACATGGCACCCGACAGCCCTCTGATTCCCCCCGCCTCCGCCCCCCATGCACGTCCCCGCCCTCATCAGCCGGAAACGCGACCGCGGCTCGCTCTCCCCTGACGAAATCAACTGGCTCGTCGCCGGACTAACGAACGGCGAGATCCCCGACTACCAATGGGCCGCCCTCGCCATGGCCATCTGCCTCAATGGCATGTCCGCCACGGAAACATGGTCGCTCACCCGCGCCATGCGCGACAGCGGCGAGGTCCTCGCCTGGGGCCCTCCAATCTCCCGTCCGCCCGTCGTCGATAAACATTCCACCGGCGGCATCGGCGATAAGACGTCGCTCGTCCTCGCTCCCCTCCTCGCCGCCGACGGTCTCTGGGTGCCCATGATCTCCGGCCGCGGCCTCGGCATCACCGGCGGCACCCTCGACAAACTCGAAAGCATCCCCGGCTTCCG
>CAZSDE010000382.1:1142-4254 GCA_964605435.1 uncultured Akkermansia sp. | reverse complement strand
CTGCCTGGGTCTCGTCGATGCCGGGTGGCAGTGGGAGAATCGGGGAATCGTGTGAGATGGCTGCCGTCGCATGACAGCGATGGCCTCGTCCGGACGTTACTGGTGGGCCGCTTCCCATTCTCCATGATGACCCATCCCCGGTTCCCTGTCCTGCTGCTGCTGAGTTTTGCTCCATCGTGGGCGCAAGCATCGCCAATTGACTTCGCGCGCGAGATCCGGCCGATTCTTTCGGAACATTGCTTCACGTGCCACGGACCGGACACGGCCAAACGCAAAGGCAACCTCCGGCTTGATGAGAAGGAATCGGCCTATGCTCCCGCGGAATCAGGGAAATCCGCCATCGTGCCGGGAAATCCCGACGCCAGCGAACTGCTGCGCCGCATCAACTGCACGGACCCGGACGACGTCATGCCCCCACCGGAGGAACCCAAACAGCTGAAACCGGAGCACCGCGATCTCCTAAAGCGCTGGATTGCCGAGGGAGCCAACTGGACGGGGCACTGGGCCTTCGAACCCGTCAGGCCAGTCACCGTTCCGGAAGTTCAGGGAACCGCGAGCCCGATCGATGCCTTCGTGCGCGCCCGCCTTGCCCGCGAGGGCCTGACCCCTTCTCCGGAAGAGGAACCTACAGCAGCCCTCTCGGCGGCGGTCGACCGCCTCCTTGCGTCCCCACACTTTGGCGAACGCATGGCCGTGCCGTGGCTCGACATCGCCCGCTACGGGGACACCAGCGGCTACCATAACGATTCCCTCCGCGACATGTGGCTCTGGCGCGAATGGGTCATCAATTCCTTCAATGCCGGCATGCCCTTCGACCAGTTCACCACGGAACAACTGGCTGGCGACCTTCTCCCGGATGCCACCACCAGCCAGAAGGTGGCCTCGGGATTTCACCGCAATGTCATGACCAGTGACGAAGGCGGTCTCATCGAAGCGGAATACCTCAACCTCTACGTGGTCGACCGCGTCGCCACCACGGGCGTCACATGGCTGGGGATGACGGTCGCCTGCGCCCAATGCCACGACCATAAGTACGACCCCATCACCCAGAAGGACTTCTACAAGGTCTACGCCTTCTTCCATAATGTCCCGGAAAACGGGAAGGACGGTGTCCGCGACCGCAATCCCCAGCCATTTCTCCGCGTCCCCACCGCGGAACAGGCAGCCGAAGCCGAGCGGCTCGCTGCCGAAATCGCCGCCTCCGAAACCGAGGGCACCCGCATCGAAACGGAACTCGATGCCCGCCAAGCAGCATGGGAAGCCAAAATCTCCACTGCCGGCCAATCCCCTGCACCCACCGATCACCTCGCTCACTTCCCGCTCGATCAGGATGGCAATCCCAACGGAACCACCAGCCAGCCCATCACCGCGAGCCCGAAAGGCGAACCGTCCTTCGGTCCCGCCACCACCGGAAATGGCTTCCAGCCGGCCGGCAAGGCATGGATCGAATACGGCGACGCCTTCAACTTTGAACGCGATCAGGCTTTCTCGGTCTCCGCATGGCTGCGCCTCAGTCCGAACGGCGGTTCCCCCTTCGGCCGCATGGAACAATCGGCCAGCACCCGTGGCTGGGATGTCGAATTCCATGGCACGAAACCCAGCATTCACCTCATCAGTCACTGGCCCGCCAATGCCATCCACATCCAGGGCCAGCGCGACCTGCCCGCCGACACTCCTCTGCACTTCGCATTTTCCTACGATGGATCGGGCAAGGCAGCAGGCCTGAAACTCTTCATCAATGGCCAGCCGGAACCCGTCGATGTGCGCGTTGATTCCCTCACGGATACCATCCGCACCCCGGAACCGTTCAGTATCGGTCGCCGCGGTGCCGCCGGCCCGCTCTTCCACGGTGTCATCGACGACTTCCGCATCTTTCCCCGCGCCCTCGCGCCCCAGGAAATCACCACGCTCGGTGCCGCCGCTACCCTCAGCCTCGTCAGCATCCCGGCGGACCAGCGATCCCCGGAACAGAAGGAACAACTCCGCAAATTCTTCCGCGAAAACCAGGCTCCGGACTTCACCGCCATCCAGCAAAAGGTCGCTTCCCTCCGCAAATCACGCCAGGACCTCGAAAACGCCTTCCCCAATACCATGGTCATGGCAGAAATGGAAAAACCCCGCGACACCTTCATCAAGGTCCGCGGCCAGTACGACCAGAATGGCGAAAAAGTCGAAGCGGGCGTCCCGGCATTCCTCCCGCAGATTCCTCCCCGCAGCGACGGCAAACCCCTCAACCGCCTCGACTTCGCCCGCTGGCTCACCAGCTCGGGCCACCCACTCACCGCCCGCGTCGCCATCAACCGCTTCTGGGCCATGCTCTTCGGCACAGGAATCGTCCGCACCGTCAATGACTTCGGTTCACAGGGCGAATGGCCAAGCCACCCGGAACTCCTCGACTGGCTCGCCGCAGACTTCCAACGCGACTGGAATACGAAACGTGTCATCCGCCAGATCGTCATGAGCGCCACCTACCGGCAGTCAGCCCGGGTTTCCCCGGAACTGCTGGCCCGCGACACAGAAAACCGTCTCCTCGCCCGCGGTCCCCGCCAGCGCCTCGATGCCGAAATGATCCGCGACAACGCCCTCGCGATCGCCGGAATCCTCAATCCCACCCTCGGCGGCCGCAGCATCAAGCCGGAACAACCACCCGGCACATGGGAAATCAATGAAATGGGTGGCTACGGCTACGATAAATCAAAAGGCAATGACCTCTACCGCCGCGGTCTCTACGTGTACTGGCGCCGCTCCACGGTCTATCCCTCGTTCATCACCCTCGACGCCCCCACCCGCGAATTCTGCGTAGCCCAGCGCGCCCGCACCAGCACCCCGCTCCAGTCGCTCGTCCTCATGAACGACCCGGTCTTCGTGGAAGCCGCCCGCGCCTTCGCCCAGCGCATCCTCCGGGAAGGCGGTCCCGACGACGCCAACCGACTCGTCTTCGCATGGCGCACCGCCCTCGGACGACAGCCATCCCCTCAGGAACTCGCGGTCCTCGCCCGTACCCTCAGCGCTCAGCAGGAAACCTACCGGAACGACCGCGCCGCCGCCGCAAACCTCATCCAGATCGGCGATCTCCCCCGCCCCGAGGGACTCGACGACAGCGAACTGGCCG
>CAZSDE010000382.1:0-1132 GCA_964605435.1 uncultured Akkermansia sp. | reverse complement strand
CCCACCGTAGCCAATGTCCTCCTCAATCTGAACGAAACCACCTCGAACAGATCACCCCCTGTCATGGACCCCGCCATCTCCGCCTTCCAGCAGGGCCTCGCCCGCCGCACCTTCCTGCGCCAGAGCAGCACCGGCCTCGGTGCCCTCGCACTCACTTCCCTCCTCAATCCGAAACTCTTCGGAGCCACAGACCCCGGCAGCGGCCCCGCCGTTCCCGGTGCCCTCCAGCGCCTCCACTTCGCCCCCAAGGCAAAACGCATCATCTACCTCTTCATGTCCGGGGCCCCGTCCCACCTCGACCTCTTCGATCCCAAACCGAAACTCATCGAGATGACCGGCAAGGACCTGCCCGAGAGCGTCCGCAAAGGCCAGCGCATCACCACCATGACGAGCGGCCAGAAGAACCTCTTCTGCGTCGGTTCCCCCTTTCAGTTCCAGAAATACGGGAAGTCCCAGATGGACCTCTCGGAACTCCTCCCCCATCTCTCCAAAGTCGTCGACGACTGCACCTTCGTCCGCTCGGTCCACACCGACCCCATCAATCACGACCCCGCCGTCACCTTCTTCGCCAGCGGTCACCAGCAACCCGGCCGACCCGTCATGGGCGCATGGCTGGCCTACGGCCTGGGCAGTGACAACCGCGACCTCCCCGCCTTCGTCGTCCTCACGAGCGGCGGCGGCGGCCAAACCCTGCAGGCCCGCTACTGGGGCTCCGGTTTCCTTCCCGCCCAGTACGGCGGCGTCCAGTTCCGCAACGCCGGCGACCCCGTCCTCTACGTCTCCAATCCCAAAGGCATCTCCGGCACCACCCGGCGCCAACTCATCGACGCCACCAACGATCTCAACCGCATGGCCCTCGGCCACCTCGGCGATCCCGCCATCGCCGCCCAGATCGAAAACTATGAACTCGCCTTCCGCATGCAGACCAGTGTGCCGGAACTGACCGATCTCTCAAAGGAACCACAGGACGTCCTCGACCTCTACGGAGCCCAGCCCGGTCAGCCCAGCTTCGCCGCCAATTGCCTGCTCGCCCGCCGGCTCGCCGAACGCGGCGTACGCTTCATCCAGCTTTGCCACCGCGATTGGGACCACCACGGCGGTCTCCCCGGCGGCCTCCGCCAGAAATGCAAGG
>CAZSDE010000381.1:0-4261 GCA_964605435.1 uncultured Akkermansia sp. | reverse complement strand
AGGAAACCACATGCCAGCAGGGAATCAGATCGTGAAAGTGGAAGTCCGCTCCGTCGTGCCAACCAGTGGAGGGGCGGCGGTCTTCCTTGGCGGAGAAGGCAAAGTCATCGTGATCTACATCGATAATGTCGTCGGCATGGCCATCATGAGCGCCATGCGGCAGGAACCTCGTGAACGCCCGCAGACCCACGATCTAATCAACAGCATCCTCGCCGGATTCGGTGCCAAGGTCGACCGCGTCGTCATCAATGACTTCAATTCCGGTGTCTTCTACGCACGACTCTTCGTGGTGGCCGAAAACGAACTGTACGAACGCAAGATTCTCGAAATCGATGCCCGTCCGAGCGACTCGCTGGCCCTCGCCCTGGCGCACCACGCACCTGTCTATGTTGTGCGTTCCGTCTGGGACGGGGCCGAAGACGTCACCGCCCTGCTCGCCAGCATGGAGGCCGCGGAAGGCGAGGGTGGGCCGGCCAGTCAAGGCGGCGATGACTGAGCCCGGCGGGAGACTTCTGGTTGCAAAAGCAGGGTCGCACCGTGACGTGGCATGACTATGTCCGATTCACCGAAACTCAAGCTCGGGCTGCCGAGTGGCAGTCTGCAGGAACCCACGCTGGCGCTGCTGGAACGCGCCGGATACTCGATCCAGGGTGCCGCGCGCAGTTACCGTCCGACCGTGGACGATCCGGAAATCGAGATCCGTCTGCTGCGGGCTCAGGAGATCGGACGCTATGTGGACCACGGATTTCTGGACGCCGGCATCACCGGACGCGACTGGGTCATCGAGAATGGTGCGGATGTGGAATACATCTGCGAACTGCCGTACTCGCGCGCGACGCTGCGCCCAACGCGCTGGGTTCTCGTGGTTCCCGAAGACTCTCCGGTGAAAACCGTGCACGACCTCGCTGGCAAACGCATCGCCACCGAAGCGGTCGGGCTCACCCATCATTATCTTCGCTCCAAGGGAGTCGAGGCAGAAGTGGAATTCTCATGGGGTGCCACGGAAGTGAAGGTGCCCGAACTCGTCGACGCCATCGTCGACATCACGGAAACCGGTTCATCACTCCGGGCCAACAAGCTGCGCATCGTCGATACCCTCCTCGAAAGCTATCCGCAGTTCATCGCGAGCCGCCCGGCCGCAGCGGATCCATGGAAGCGCGCCAAAATCGACCGGATCGCCCTCCTCATCAAAGGTGCTCTCAATGCCCGCGGCAAGGTCGGCCTCAAGATGAATCTCCCCAAGGACCGCCTGAACGACCTCGTCAATGGGCTGCCGAGCCTGCGCCGTCCGACCATTGCCCACCTCACCGATCCAGACTGGCTGAGCGTGGAAACCGTCATCGACGAATCCGTGGTGCGCGAAATCATTCCGCAGCTCAAGGCGCTCGGAGCCGAGGGCATCATCGAGTATCCACTCAATAAACTGGTGCACTGAACGGAGCCGCTTCTGCCGTTTCTGTGCTACTGGCAGGCGGGGAAAAGCTACCGCTCCCCGGTTCCGTCGCGTACTTTGAGCACAGTTGCATGAACGGCGAACTCTCCGAACTGGCCATCCACACGATCACCACCAAACCGTGGTCGCTGCACGAATGCTTGGACGCCTACGCCGCCGCCGGGGTGCGCGGGATCACTCTCTGGCGCTATCACTTTGCAGAAACGACCCCAGCGGAGGCCGGCCGCATGATCCGTGACGCCGGGATGCAGTGCAGCGGACTGGCCCGCGCTGGATTCTTCCCCGCTGCCACCGCTGACGCCCGCAGGCTCGCCATCGAAGATAACCTCCGCGCCATCGACGAAGCCGCCGCCTGCGGGGCTCCCGTGCTGGTCCTCGTGTGCGGCTCCCTGCCTGGCCAGCCATTGAGTGAAAGCCGCAGCCAGATCGCCGAAGGCATCGCCGCCTGCCTCGGACACGCCAGCGCCGCCGGAGTAAAACTCGCCATCGAACCCCTCCACCCCATGTACGCGGCCGACCGCAGCGCCATCGTCACCATGCGCCAGGCCAATGACGTGTGCGACCTGCTCGGTTCCCCCCCCGGTCTTGGCATCGCCGTCGATGTCTACCACGTCTGGTGGGACCCCGACCTGCCAGAGGAAATCGCGCGTGCCGGAGCGGCCGGACGCCTCTTCGCCTACCACGTCTGCGACTGGCGGATTCCCACCGAAGACATCCTCAACGACCGCGGTCTCATGGGCGAAGGCTGCATCAATCTGCCCAGCATCCGCTCCATGATGGAACACGCCGGATTCCATGGCTTCAGCGAAGTCGAAATCTTCTCGGACCGTCGCTGGAAGGAACCGCAGGACCAATGGCTCAACTCCGTCGTCACCGCATGGCGCCAGCATTGCAGCCCGCACCTCAAACCGTAACCGTTTACTCCCACCAATCCCAACATATCATCATCATGCGCAGCATCGGCATTATCCTGAACGGCGTCACCGGACGCATGGGCACAAATCAGCACCTCGTGCGGTCGATTGCGGGAATCATCCGCGACGGTGGGCTGCGGGTGGGCCATGAAGTCGTCATGCCTAAAGTGGTCCTCACTGGCCGGAACGAGGAGAAGCTGCGGGCCTGCGCGGAAAAAGCCGGGGTGCCGGTGGAGATCACGACGGATGTGGCCGCAGCTCTCGCACGGCCGGACATGGAGATTTTCTTCGATGCGAGCGGCACGCAGTACCGTGGGAAGTTCGTGGACATGGCTGCGGCAGCCGGCAAAGCCATCTACTGCGAAAAGCCAACCGCCACGAATCTGGCCGAAGCGCTGCGCCTTGCTGATGTGGCCGAGGCGGCCGGCGTAAAGAACGGCGTGGTGGCGGATAAGCTGTGGCTGCCGGGAATCGTGAAGTTCCGCAAGCTGCGCGACTCCGGCTTCTTCGGCCGCATCCTCAGTGTCCGCGGGGAATTCGGCTACTGGGTCTTCACGGGCGAGGATCCCGAGCAACCAGCGCAGCGGCCTTCGTGGAATTACCGCGCCGCAGACGGCGGTGGCATCATGATCGATATGTTCTGCCACTGGCGCTACCTGCTCGACGACCTCTTTGGCGGGGTGAAGCGGCTCAGCGCGGTCGGAGCCATTCACATTCCCGAGCGGATCGGGGAAGATGGCCAACCCTACCACTGCACCGCCGACGACGCCGCCATGGGAACGTTCGAACTGGAAGACGGTGTGCTCTGCCAGCTCAATAGTTCATGGTGTGTGAGGGTCCGCCGCGACGACCTCGTCACTTTCCAGGTCGATGGCACGGAAGGCAGCGCAGTCTTCGGCCTGCGGCGCTGCTTCACGCAAACACGCCAGGAAACGCCCCGTCCTGTCTGGAACCCGGACATGCCGCAGGCCATCGATTTCTTCGCGGGCTGGCAGGAAGTGCCCGATGACGCCGCGGGATACGGCAATGCCTTCCGGCAGCAATGGGAGTTGTTCCTCCGCCATGTCGTCGCCGGCGAGCCCTTCCACTGGACGCTGCGCGAAGCCGCCAAAGGCGTGCAGCTCGCCGAACTCGGCATGCGTTCGTGGCAGGAACGCCGCTGGCTCGACGTCGAACCACTGCTCTGACAGGACTCTGCGCGATCACCGTCGTTACCGCGGACAAGCAGAAACCTCAGTCGGGAAGCAGCGACGACACCTGCAGCAGCACATCGGGAAACGGCACCTGCGCCAGATGCCCGAAATATTCGTGCCGCTGCAGCCGCTCACGGCTGGTGGCCGGACTGCTGATCCCACAGAGAAATCGTGCCAGTTGCCGGGCCGTCCTCAGGGCAGCACGGCGTTCGGCAATGAGCGACTGCATGACGGAGACGTCGTCGGCCGTGATTTCCACCGCAGCGGAAACCGGCAGTGCCGCCGCAACCCCGCGGCCGCCGACACAGTTGCCGCAGTGACCGCAATCCGCGGCCATCGTTTCTCCAAACCTCGCCAGCAATGACCGCGTCAGGCAGCCGGATTCCCCAGCCCACGCAATCACTGCATCCAGCTGCGCCAACTCGTGCGCTTCGCGCCGCCGGAACACTTCAGCAATCTCCGCCGCAGTCTCCATGACCGGCCGCGGCGACCCCTCGACCCGGTAGCGCTGGCGGCGATGCGAGAACTGCACGAGCGCATCGCCGTCCTGCTGCAGCAATGCAAGGTAAGCCCGGACTTCACCAACCGTTAGCCCGGTGGCCGCCGCCGCCGCAGGAAGATCAACCGTCAGCCACAGCCGTCCCGCCTCCGCATGCCCAAGGATCGACTCAATCCGATTCCGCTCGAGTGGCTCCCGCCCG
>CAZSDE010000380.1:3552-4279 GCA_964605435.1 uncultured Akkermansia sp. | reverse complement strand
CGGTGAGCTTGCTGAGGTCGTAGGTGCGCGATTCCCAGTTGGTGGTGTAGTCGGTGGGGCTGCGGTAGTCGGCATGGCGGACATTGTGAATGGTGACGAGGTCGCCATTGATCTCTGCGTACGGGGTCCGGGCGACATCGTCCTGCCAGTCGCGCTGCTGGGATGGATGGAGGGTGAGCCACCATGAGTACACCATGAGACCGAGCCCTGCGGTCAGGCCGAAGCGGAGCTGGGGGCTGCGGCGGAAACGGATGAAGATTGCCACCACGGCCGCCACGAACAGCAGAGCGGCCGCCGGACGGAGCGACCGTGCCGGGAAATCAAAGAACAGCGCGCCCGCGGCCCATGCGCTGAAAAGCAGGCAGGCCAGCGCCGGGAGGAGGCGGGTCAGCAGAAATCCGAGCAGCTTGGTGAGAGGCTTTCGCATGGTACCGGCCGCCTAGCAGGAATGCCGGGCGGGTGCAAGAGCCCGAACCATGCCGACGCATGCCGCCATCTGGCGGTTGCGCCTGCGGATCGCCACGTCATGATCGCCAATCGCATCCATGCCGGGATGGCGAAATTGGTAGACGCGCCAGACTTAGGATCTGGTTCCGCAAGGAGTGCAGGTTCGAGTCCTGTTCCCGGTACCATGGTCCGGGGGAGAGTGACTTTGTCCGGGGATTCCGAGTGGCAGCGCGGCGGAGATTCGACTAGGCATGTCGGCATGCAGAGGCAGGACAGCGAT
>CAZSDE010000380.1:0-3542 GCA_964605435.1 uncultured Akkermansia sp. | reverse complement strand
AGAGGAGGTATTTGTGCGCAGCGTTTCAGGAAGTCGCAGGTTCGTCTGCGCAACCGCTCAGGGATCGGCGGTCTGCAGGTCTGCTGGTATGACGGGAGGCAGGATCTGTTGGCCGGTCGGTTCTGGCGAGAGGCAATCGGGGTAGCCGTAATTCCGGTATACGGGAATATCCTCTGGCCTGAGCAGGTTGGTCCATGCGCGTTCCGAGAGGGCCGGGAGGACGAAGGGGCTTGCTTTGGGGTTGGTGATGGGGTTGCCGGTGGTGATGCCGGCGTTCGCCCTGAAGATGGCTTTTTCCGGGCTGGTGGTCCGCATGGTTTCCATGCGGGCGAGGAAGTCGGAGGTGGCGGTGGGGAGAGTTGCCTGGGGGTGGCCACCGGGCGAGAAGTGTGCGGTCGCTGTGCAGGTGGCGATGGTTGCCCATGCCAGCTTTCTGTTGAGTGAAGCTCCTGGCAGGCTGGCGGTTGCCTGCTGAAGCCACTTGACGAATCCGGGAAGGGCGAAGGGGAGCGCCACGAACGCAGCGGGTGCGGAGAAGTAGATGGCACTGCCGCCTGCTACTTTGAGGATGGCGAGGGCGGCGGTTCCGGCCGCAATGGCTCCGAGGGAAAAGAGGGCGGGGCGGTGGCTGAGGATCTGTCGCAGGTTCCGTCGCGCCTCCGCCGCAACGACGGCCCATGCGGGCAGGAAGTGGCTCAGGCAGAATGTGACGAGCGCGGCTGCGGCGGCGAGCAGTGTGCCAGGGGAAAATGGTTTCCCGTGGAACAGGGAGAAAGCGGCGGCCTGGAAGGTTTCCTGACGGGCGGAGAAGTTGAGAAAGAACAGGAGGGGGGCGAACTCCATGGGGTGACTCGATCCGGAGTTCAGAACGAAAGGCGAGGTGGCAGCGCAAACGAGCAGGGCGGCGGTCAGTTCGCGCACCGGGCTGGCCGACCTTGCGAAGCAGAGGCGGAGGCCCCAGAGGCCAGCGTAGATGACGCCGACCGAGAGTTTGGCGTGAGACATCAGCAGCGTCAGCAGGGTGGCGAGCAGGATGGTGGCAGGCTTGATTTCATTCCGGCTCAGCGGGATGAGACCTGCGCAGAGGAGGCCGAGGGAAACGAGAAATGATTCCGAGCGTACGAAGTGTCCGGCGGTTGGTTCCGGGGAACCGATGCACGGCAGCAGGATGACGGAGAGGCAGGTGGCCAGCCAGAGCGGACGCGGGCGGTTCCGGAAGTCTGTCGGCGCGAGCATCATGGCTGCCGATGAGATGCCAAACAGGAGGAGCGGGCTGAAGAGAATGAACGGGGCAATTCCATAGCAGGAAAGGACGGGTGCGTCAGAAAGGCGGCTGATGGCAGCGATGGCCTCGTGCGAGAGAACATGGTAGTTGTGCGGCATCAGGCCGTTGATGCCGGTCGAGGTGATGCCGTACGTCTTGATCATGGACGCGACCGCACTGTGGTAGAGGGGATCGATGTGGAGAGATCCATCGGTCAGCAGGTTGTGAAGATCGAAGCAGGTATAGCAGAGGTGATTGATGCTGAAGAACGCCACGGTGCCGAGGAGGCCCATGATGGCGGCGTGGGACCACGCCCTCGGGGACAAACGGAATTTCCGCAGCAGGTATGCGAGACAGAGCAGGGCGGTGGCAATGGTGGCTGCGGTCAGCAGTCGCGAGGGGTGGCGGGCGACGAGATGCAGAAGGCCGAAGAGGCCGGCGAATCCCCAGCCAGGGTGTCCCGTGAGCCTGACGACCCCTGCGAAAATCAGGAGCAGTGCGGAAACGGCAAGAAGGATAGGCAGGGAGGCCGGCAGTTGTCCGAAGTCGGCATGCAGGATACTGCCGGCAAGAAAAGAGAAGAATGAACAGCAGACGGTGGCTGCGAGCAGAAGGTCCATGCCGAGGCTGGGCAGGGTGGCCGAGTTCGTTTCCACGGGAGGGTGGGCCGCGCGGGTGATTGATGAGTTCATGCTGGAGTGACTGGGGTCTGGTGGGGCAGCCGATGGGCGTGTTACGGGATGGAGAGGCGGCCGTTCCGGGAAGGCAGAGGTGGGTGGGAAGGAATGGTTCCGCAAGGTCTGAAGGCGTGAAAACATCCGGCTTGCCGAGTTGCCGGCAATTCCTTGTTGCGCCGCTGCGGCATCCGCGGTTCTGAGGGGTCCATGAAGTTCATTTTCTTCACTGGCGGGGTGGTTAGTTCACTGGGCAAAGGGCTTACGGCGGCGTCGCTGGGGACTCTTCTGGAGCATCGGGGACTGCGGGTCATGCTGCAGAAGTTCGATCCGTATCTGAACGTCGATCCCGGGACGATGAGTCCCTATCAGCATGGCGAGGTGTATGTGCTTGATGACGGGGCGGAGACCGATCTGGATCTGGGGCATTACGAACGGTTCACGAGTGGGCCGCTGACGAGGATCAACAACCTGACGAGCGGGCAGGTGTACACCAACGTTCTTGAGAAGGAGCGGCGGGGTGATTATCTCGGCAAGACCGTGCAGGTGATTCCGCATGTGACCGATGAGATCAAGGCGCGCATCCGGGAGGTGGCTGCCACCGGGAAGGCGGACGTGATCATTACGGAAATCGGGGGGACGACAGGCGACATCGAGGGGTTGCCGTTTCTCGAGGCTATGAGGCAGTTCCGTCACGAGGTGGGTCGGGAGAACTGTCTGTTTGTGCACGTCACGCTGGTGCCTTACATCAAGGCGGCGGGGGAACTGAAGACGAAGCCGACGCAGCAGTCGGTGGCCAAGCTGCGGGAGATCGGGATTCAGCCTGGGGTGGTGATCTGCCGGACCGAGTTTCCACTGGAGCAGGATGTGCGGGAGAAGATTGCACTGTTCACGAATATACCGGTGGAGGCTGTCATCGAGGCGCGGGACGTGAAGCATTCGATTTACGAGCTGCCGCTCATGCTGAGGCGCGAGAAGCTTGATGAGCTGGTGTGCCGTCTGCTGGGGCTGGAGACGCCCGAGCCGGATCTGGCGGTGTGGAAGGCCTTTGTGGACCGGGTGGTGAATCCTTCGCGCAAGGTGCGGATTGCGGTAGTGGGCAAGTACATTGAGCTGCAGGATGCGTACAAAAGTGTCTATGAAGCGCTTACGCATGCGGGGGCGGCGAATGATGCCGAGGTGCAGTTGGTGCGGGTGGATGCGGAGGATCTGGAGCATGAGAATCCGGCTGAGATGCTGGCGGATGTGGGGGGCGTGCTCATTCCCGGAGGATTCGGGGATCGTGGCACGGAGGGGAAGATTCTTGCGGCGAAGTATGCACGGGAGCATGGCATTCCGTATCTGGGGCTGTGCCTTGGGATGCAGATTGCGAGCATTGAGTTTGCTCGGAATGTCTGCGGGCTGGAGGGAGCCAACAGCACGGAGTTCGTGAAGGATTGTGCGCATCCGGTGATCTGTCTCATGGAAGAACAGGAGGGCGTGCGGGAGATGGGAGCCTCGATGCGCCTTGGGACATGGAAGACGAAGGTGCGGCCTGGCAGTCTGGCGGAAAAGATCTACGGCCGTCAGGAGATCAGTGAGCGGCACCGGCACCGGTATGAATT
>CAZSDE010000379.1:0-4296 GCA_964605435.1 uncultured Akkermansia sp. | reverse complement strand
GCCGGATACGCATACCTATTGATTTGCGAACCAGGTGCTGAGTCAGAGTGGTCCGCTTGCGAGCATGGGGCTCACGGCAGCCGATACCTTTCCGTGGGGCACCAGCGGCGGCACCATCCGGACGCCCGCCGGGCCCGACTGGGCGGTCGAGACCGGGAGCAATCAGTACCCGAATCCCGCGAACCGCTTCACGGCTGAAGACCTGCGCAAACTTCCCGTAATGTCGCTCGTGATGCCGTGGCGCGAATGCTTTGGACCGAATACGACCGCACCGGATTACGCTGCTACTTCCGTGGCACGGCGCGGAGTCTATGTCGGGGCGGAAATCGGTGTGGCCAATGAACGCTCGCCCCGGGCGGCCTCCCTCGAATTCATCAATCCCGATGGCAATGCCACCGATCCCAATGCACGGCGCGGCTTTCAGACGAATGGACGCGTGCACGTTTTCGGCGGCACCAGCCAGCAGCGCTGGAAGAGCTATAAGCTATCAATGAACTTCAAAGCGGAAGGCGAGGTCGCGTTCCCGTTCTACGGAGACGACGCCGCGCCCACGCACGATCGTTTCATTCTCGATGCCCGCCTCAATCAGGCGTGGGTGCATTCCGATGCCACGCAGCGTCAGCGGGGCGATTACGTGCGCGACCATGTCATGGCGGACCTGCAGAATTCGATGGGTGGTCATTCCTTCCGCACGCGTCCGGTGCATCTTTTCCTCAATGGTCTCTACTGGGGACTATACCTTGTCCACGACCAGCCCGATGAGAAATTCATGTCTGATTACCGCGGGGGATCAAAGGACGACTGGGATATCTTCAAGCATTCCGCGGCCACTGGCGTCGATGGCAATACGGTGGCTGGCCAGGTCGTCGCTTCCGGCCTCATCAATCCCGCCCTCGCGCTCGGCAGCGCCAACGATACCGCGTATTTCAACTGTACAACTCTGCGCAATTACGAGGAAATGCTCGACGTCCTCGGCATCGGCCGGGTCGCTCCGAACCCCGTTCCCGACCTCGCGGGCCGTGCCGCCTACGAAGCTGCCGCCGCCCGCATCGATATTCCCTCATTCATCGACTACATTCTGCTCAACTGTGTCGCGGCGAATGGTGACTGGCCGCACAAGAATTATTATGCGAGCATCCGGAGGAACGATCCCAAGGCGCGCTGGCAATGGCATTCATGGGATGCCGAACACGTCTTCCGGATCGAATCGGAAAACACCTTCACGCAGGGGAACTGGAGCGGCGACGGAGAAACTTCGAGCCGCGGCCCGGGCGCCATCACGCGCCGACTCGCCCGCAATGCGGAATTCCGCCTGCAGTTTGCCGACCGCGCCCACCGCCACCTGTTCAACAACGGAATCCTGAGCACGGTTGGCCTCCGGGCTGCCTTCAACCGACGCTTTGCCGAGATCGAGCCATGGGGTGTGCGGGGCGAATCGGCCCGCTGGGGCGACAGCCGGAGCACGGCCGGGCAACCACATGCCTACACTACCAATGGAAGCTTTCCGACGCCAGTCTGGACCACGGAGAAGAACCGGATTCTCAATACCATCCTGCCGGCACGAGGGAGCCTGACGGCAACCAGCAATTCCGCGCTCGCCAATCTGCGGTCGTTCAATGTCTCGGGCACTGCCCTGCCGCTGTACCCTGCCGTGGCAGCTCCCGAATTCCGCAGCGATGCCAGCAATGCGGCACAGCACGGCGGCCCCGTTCCCGCAGGATTCAGTCTGCGCATTCATAATCCCGTCGCCACCGGAACCATCTACTACACCATGGATGGAAGCGATCCCCGCACGGCATGGGAAAACACGCCGTCGCCAGCCGCGCAGACGTACACGATTCCCATTCCCCTGACACAGTCGGGCACGGTCCGCGCCCGCATTCTCAATGGCACGACATGGTCGGCCCTTGCCGATGCCTACTTCAGTGTCGCCACCGTGCCGGCCTCAGCCACGAACCTCGCGGTCAGCGAACTCCATTACCAGCCGTCGCCCCCGAGCCCGCAGGAAAGCGCCGCCGGATTCAGCCGCCGGGGCGACTTCGAATTCATCGAACTCCTCAACATCAGCCAACTCACGGTGTCGCTCGATGGCGTCCGCTTCGGTGCCGGTCTCGATTTCACATTCGATGCCACCTCACCCATCCGGGAACTGGCTCCCGGAGCCCGCGTGCTCATTGTGAGCAATGCGCCCGCCTTCGCGATGCGCTACGGCGCAAACCTCCCCGTCGCGGGAACGTTCCAGCTCGGGAGCGGCCTGTCCGATTCCGGGGAAACCATCGAACTGCTCGCCGCCGACGGATCGGTCATCCGCAGCTTCCGTTACAACGACCGCAATCCGTGGCCCGAAGACGCCGACGGGCGCGGTCCCTCCCTCGTTCTCATCCGACCGGAAGCCAATCCCGATCACAATCTCGCCCAGAACTGGCGCCCGAGCGCCACCGCCCATGGATCGCCTGGATCGCACGACCTCATCCGCTACAGCGACTGGAAATCCCAGCATGGCATCAGCAGCGACACGGCCGACGACGACGGCGACGGCTTCGCCAATGCCTCGGAATTCACCCTCGGAACCAACCCGAAAGCCGCCGCCAGCATCCCGGCCATCACCACCACCATCCAGTCGTTTCCCTTGCCCACGGAACCCGGACTCCCGGAAAGCCAGGCCGACTTCCTCACCGTCACGTTCGCACGCGATCCACGCACGGACGATCTCCCCACTGTCCCGGAACTCTCGTCCGACCTCGCCAGCTGGTCGCATGCCCCCACTGGCCTCGTCCGCCACACCATCGTCTGCAATCCCGACGGCTCCCAGACCGAAGTCTGGCGGGCCACCTCGCCCACGCCCGCGCAATCCCGGCTCTTCCTGCGCCTCAGAACCGCGTTGCCTTGAGCCCAGTGCATTGATCATCAATCCATTCCGGCAATCGTGGCCGTCGGGACCCCTCAGGGGTTGATTCCTTAGCTTTCCGGGATTATTCAGTCCCCAGAAGCAAAATCTCCCCTGCCATGGCCGAGCACGACTACACCGAAGACAGCATCAAATCACTCGACTGGGTCGACCACATCCGCCTGCGGCCGGGCATGTACATCGGGAAGCTGGGCGACGGCAGTTCAGCGGACGATGGCATCTACATTCTGGTGAAGGAAGCGCTCGACAATTCAGTCGACGAATTCGTAATGGGCCACGGCAAGCAGATCGATGTGACCCTGAGCGACGATGGACGGTTTTCCGTGCGCGACTTCGGACGCGGCATTCCACTCGGCAAGCTGATGGATTGCGCGGCCAAGATCAATACGGGAGCGAAATACGATTCCAAGGCCTTCAAGAAATCCGTCGGCCTCAACGGCGTCGGCATCAAGGCAGTCAATGCGCTTTCCGACCGCTTTGAGATCCAAGCGTACCGCGAAGGGGAGACGAAGGCGATCACGTTTTCGCGTGGCAAGGTCCGCGAGGAAATGAAGAAGCCGGAGAAGACACCGGAACCGAATGGGACGCGGCTTCTCTTCCATCCGGATCCCTCGATCTTTTCTGCGAAGTTCCAATTCGACCCGGAAGTGCTCGAACGCATGTTCCGTTACTATTCCTATCTGAATACGGGGCTCACGATTTCCTTCAATGGACGGAAATTCCGCTCGAAGGACGGACTGCAGGACCTCCTGCGCGAGAACCTGCCGCAGGATCCACTCTATCCCATCATTCACCTCATCGGTGCGGACATCGAAATTGCCTTCACTCACGCCGACCAGCCAGGCGAAGACATCTTCAGCTTCGTCAATGGTCAGAATACGACGCAGGGCGGCACACACCTCGCCGCCTTCCGCGAGGCCATCGTCAAGGTCCTCCGCGAACATTACAAAAAGGACTTCGATCCTTCCGACATCCGGGGCGGCATCGTCGCCGCCGTCGCCGTCAAAGTGGTCGAACCAGTCTTTGAATCGCAGACGAAAACAAAACTGGGCAGCACCGTCATGGAACCAGGCGGGGCCACCGTACGCGGCTTCATGGCGGATTTCCTTGAGAAGCATCTCCAGATGCACCTCGCCCGGAACAAGGAATCCGACCGCGCCCTCCTCGAAAAGATTCAGCAGAACGAATCGGAACGCAAGGAACTGGCCGGGGTCGCCAAGATTGCCCGGGAGCGCGCCCGCAAGGCCAAGGTGCATAACAAAAAACTGCGCGACTGCCGCGTGCACCTCGATTCCAATGCGAAGAACCGCGAAGAAAGCACTCTGTTCATCACGGAAGGCAATAGTGCCTCGGGTTCCATCACGAGCGCCCGGCAGGTCGAAACACAG
>CAZSDE010000378.1:2495-4301 GCA_964605435.1 uncultured Akkermansia sp. | reverse complement strand
ATCCGCAAGCCTTCGTGGAATCCACCAGGCTGGATCTTCGGGCCGGTGTGGTCGACTCTCTACACTCTCATGGGCATCGCCGCATGGCGGGTCTGGCGGAAGGGGGGATTCGCAGGCCAGCGCCACGCGCTCACGCTTTTTCTGGTGCAGCTCGCTCTCAATGCGCTCTGGACTCCGCTTTTCTTCGGTGCCCACCTCATGGGCGCTTCGCTCGCGGAAATCCTCTGCCTCTGGATCGCGATTGTCCTGACCACATGGGCTTTCTTCCGGGCAGACCGAACCGCTGGTGCCCTCCTGCTGCCGTACCTCGCATGGGTTTCGTTCGCCGCCTTCCTCAATTTCACGCTCTGGAATCTGAACCGCTGACGGAAAGCTCCTGGGCCGCTTGCCTGCCTGCGGAGACAGAACGGCATCCTTCGATCCGTTCCGGTCGCCATGCCCCTGCGACCGATTCTCTTCTTCTTCGCGTGCCTCCCGGCCATTGCCGACGACACTTCGCTCGTCCGTTCCTCTGATCCCCTCAGCCCCGAGGAGGAACGCAGGGCTTTCCAGCTGCCGGAGGGCTTCTCGGCTTCCCTCGTGGCCAGCGAACCGACCGTCAACAAACCCATGAACCTTGCCTTCGATGACAAAGGCAGGCTCTGGTGCACCTCGTCGGCCGAATATCCATGGGCCATCCCCAAAGACCAATGGAAGTCTCCCGATGGCCACCTCGCTGCCTCGCGCGATAAAATCATCGTCTTCTCGGACAGCAATGGCGACGGCATCCCGGACCAGCCCACCGTCTTCGCGGATAATCTCAATATCCCCATCGGCGTCCTCCCCTACCGCAACGGCTGCATCGCATGGAGCATCCCGAATATCTGGTTCCTCGCCGACACGGACGGCGATGGCCGCTGCGACCAGCGCACCATCCTCTTCGGCCCGCTCGGCTGGGAAATGGATACCCACGGCATGATCTCCAGCCTCATCATGGGACCCGATGGCTGGGTCTACGCCACCCACGGATTCAATAATACCTCGCACTTCGAAGTCCGGCCCGCAAACAATCCCGCCGCCGCCGGACGGCCGAAGAAACCATCCCCGAGCGCCCAGAACACCGGAACCGCACGCAGCGAACTGGATTGGGGCTTCTCACTCGACCTCCACAGCGGCAATGTCTTCCGCTTCAAACCGGACGGCTCCGCGGTCGAACCATACTCATGGGGCCAGGTCAACCCGTTCGGCATGTGCCAGGACAGTTCCGGCGCATTCTACACGGCGGACTGCCACAGCAATCCCATCAGCCAGCTCATCCCAGGCAGCTTCCTCCAGAGCTTCGGAAAGCCCCACGATGGTCTCGGCTTTGCCCCGGTCATGTGCGAACACGCACACGGCTCGACCGGACTCTGCGGCGTCGTCTACCTCGACGGCAATATCTGGGGCCCGCAGTGGAATGACCACATGCTCGTCGGCAACGGCGTCACCAGCCGCATCAATCACGACACCATCACGTTTGCGGGAGCCACCCCCAAAGCCACGGAACAACCGGACTTCCTCGTCAGTGCCGACCCATGGTTCCGACCGGTCAATCTCCAGCTCGGACCGGATGGTGCGCTCTACGTGGCCGACTTCTACAACCGCATCATCGGTCATTACGAGGTCCCGCTCACCCATCCGGGACGCGACCGCGAACGGGGCCGCATCTGGCGCATCGCCCGGGAAAAGTCTCAGCCGTCGCGCAACCCGCAGCCGGAAGCAGCATCCCTCGCCGCCATCCGCTTCGGCCTCTCGGACAAGGGCTGGGACGGCGGCGCAGAATCGCCA
>CAZSDE010000378.1:0-2485 GCA_964605435.1 uncultured Akkermansia sp. | reverse complement strand
CGCCACCCGCACGCCTCAGCGAAGCCTTCCTGCACCGCTCCATCCTCCAGCCCTCGGCCGCCGGCATCGCCCCGGCCCTCAACCTCGTCGGTCGCGAAGACGATCCCTCCCTGCGCCAGGCGGCCATGGTCGCCTTGCGCGCCTGCCTGCTCCAGCAAGGCGGATTCGAGGAACTTGCCCGGCTGAACCCGGACCCACTCACCCCGAATCTCGCCAGGGTCATCCGTTCCATCCAATCGCCCCAAGCCTCGGCATGGACCCTCAACCACCTCGTCAGCCATACCCCCGCCGACGCCGCTGAACTCCGCAGCACCATCAGCACGCTGGCCCGCAACCTCCCCGCAGACTCGGAAGCCAAACTGATCACGTTCATCCAATCGCAGTTCCAGAACGACGAGGCCACCCAGCTCACCCTCGCCACAGCCATCCGCGATGGCATCGCCCGCCGCGGAACCTCACCTGGAACCAGCACGGCCGCATGGCTCACGGAGGTCGCCAACCGCCTCTTCAAAAGCCTCGCCACCACCCCGCCCGCCACCAAATGGGACCCCGCCCCGGGCGACGGCTGGACTCTCCAGTCACGACCTGCCACCGACGGTGCCGAAATCACCATCCTCTCAAGCCTCGGCAAGCACGGAGAAAACTTCGCCGGCTCCACCAGATCAAACCCGTTCCCCTGCCCGGCCTCGCTCTCGTTCTGGCTCAGTGGCCACCGCGGAAAACCGGACGAACCGGCCCACGAATGCACGTTCGCCCGCCTCATCGACGCCACCACCGGTACGGAAATCCAGCGCGCCTACCCACCACGACACGACACGGCCCACTTCATCGAATGGAACCTCGCCAGCCACGCCGGGAAATCCGTCGCCTTCGAAATCGCCGACCACGACAACAATGACAGCGGCAATGCCTACGCATGGATCGGAGCCGGACGCTTCCACCCACCCGTGATCTCGCTCCCCTCCACGGAAGGCGACGCCCCGCTCCGCGCCGCCGCCCAGATGACCGCGGAACTCCGCCTTTCCCAGCACCTTCCAGCCCTCGCCAGATTTCTCGCGCGCCCGAACCTTTCGCCGGAAACCCGCAGCACGATCGCTTCGGCCCTCGCCGCCCTCAACCAGCCGGATGCCATCGCTGCCGTCCTCCGCACCGCCCCGGCCAGTACGCAGCAGACCCTCGCCGAAATCCTCGCAGGCACCCCGGACGGTGCCGCCGCGCTCATGGCCTGCGGTGTCCCCAGACTGCTCACGGCCCCCATCGTCATCAGCAAAATCAATGCCCTCAACCGGCCCGACCTGACCGGAAAACGCGAGGAACTGACCCGCGACCTGCCCCCGGCCAGCGCTGAAACCGACGCCCTCATTCAGGCACGCATCCAGCAGCACACCAACGCCCGGCGCGACCCCGCCGCAGGCCTCGCTGCCTTCCGGACCCACTGCGCTTCCTGCCACCGCATCGGCAACGAAGGCAAAGTCGTCGGGCCGCAGCTCGACGGAGCCGGCAACCGCGGCCTCGAACGGCTCTGCGAGGACATCCTCGATCCCCACCGCGCCGTCGATCCCAACTTCCGCATGCACATCATCACCATGAAGGACGGAACGGTGCACGCTGGCCTCGTCCGCCGCAGCGACAATGCTTCCCTCACCCTCGTCAACGCCGCAGGCGAAGAAGCGACCCTCGCCCTCTCAGCCATCTCCAATGACAGCACCAGCAATCTCAGCCTCATGCCCGCTACCTTCGCCCAGAGCATCCCGGAAGCCGACTTCCACCACCTCGTCGCATGGCTGGCCTCACTGACAGCCCCACCCGCGGAAGAATAACCGCAGACCAGCAGCCGGCGAAGGCAACCACGCCCACCCAGCCGACCCTGCCCGCTTCACTGGGAAATTCCCGGCTCGCTCTCAGGGCGGACCCGAAGACTGCTGCGCCCGCGCGACCCGCCGTGCTTCTTCCCCCGTCACATAGCCATCGCCGTCGGCATCAAGCCGCGCATGCAGTTCGGCAAATCCCGGACCGGCCTCGGCCGCAGAAACCCGCCCGTCCCCATCACGGTCCAGCCGCTTGCCCAGCAAACCAAGCGCCTTCCCCGTAAGCCGCAGCGGCTCGGCAGCCGACGCCTTCGCTTCCCCGGACGCCACCACATATTCCAGATAGCCAAGGAGCATTTCCTGATCGGTCTGCTCACCCCAGCGCACGGTGCGTCCCGGATCGGGATTCGCAGGATTCCCACTGCTGTTGTCAAAGGCCGCCGTGACTTCAATCCGGCTCCCGGCCTTCACCCGCAGTGGCTCCGCCAGCCGATAGAGCAGCTGCCAGTTGAAATCATAACGCGGCACATCCAGCAGCACCTTCCGCCCGCCGCCCGACTCCGCCAGTTCATACCGGAACGATTTCCCACGCACATGCATGTGCGGCATGAAGGCAAGTAAGTCCGCCTCGAACGGCACCGGCAGTACCGCCCGTTCCACATGCTCAGCCGCCCCAG
>CAZSDE010000377.1:0-4307 GCA_964605435.1 uncultured Akkermansia sp. | reverse complement strand
CCCGAGACGGCATCGATCCAGATGCCGGCTGCTGCCATTTCGCGGAGGACCTTGGTGGCGGGGCAGGCCTTCATGGCGAAGCGGGCCTGGACATTCGGGAGGCTGGTGATGTGCTTGATGTCAGCGATGCGCTGGCGCAGGAGGGCGGCATCGTAGATCCAGAAGGGCGTGCCGACCTGTGCGGCGAGAGAAGCGAGGAGAGCGGGGTCGTGAGACATGGAGAGGATTGGGGAAAGAGAGGGCAGGATGATGAACGACGGTGCGGTCAGTGCAAGCCGATCCCCTGGGGCCGCTGCGGCGTGGTGGCAGCGTCCTGCGGGGCTGGCCTTGCCGGGATTTCTCCTGCTGGAGGAATCAGGCTGGGCCGAGGGACCGGCGGACGATGATGTGCGAGCCTGGGACAGAGGGGATCATGCGGCCGATGATGGCAGCGCAGAGCGTTTCGAGGCGGGTGCAGGTGGCGAGGACAGCGTCCACGTGTTCCGGCGGGACGCTGAGGAGGAGACCTCCTGACGTCTGGGCGTCCGCGGCGACCATTTGGAGTGGCGCTGGCGTGTCCGTGAAATCCGTCCATGGGGCCGCGAAGGCAGCATTCGATTTCGAGCCTCCGGGGAAGCAGTTGTCGGCGGCGAGATCCGGGACCGCGGGGTCGAGCAGCGGAAGGGCCGAGGCGTTGATTTCGGCGGTGACGGCGCTTTGGCGGCACATTGAGCCGAGGTGGCCGAGGAGACCGAAGCCGGTGACATCGGTTCCGGCGCGTACGAGTCCGGCTTCGGCTAGTTCCGGGCCGGGGGTATTGAGGGTCGACATGCTGGCGATGGCGGCGTCGCGCAGGGCATCCGGGCAGCGGTCGCGTTTGATGGCGGTGGTGGCGATGCCGGTGCCGAGTGGTTTGGTCAGGATGAGAACGTCGCCCGCCTGAGATCCTGCATTGGAGATGATGTGGCTGGGATGGATGAGGCCTGTGACGCTGAGCCCGTAGACGGGTTCCGGGATGCGGATCGAGTGCCCTCCGGCGAGAACGCACCTGGCTTCGAGGACTTTCTCTGCGCCGCCGCGGAGGATGGTATTGACGATGGAGAGGTCGAGTTCCTCCGGCATGCCCGTGATGTTCATGGCCGTGAGGGGCCGGCCCCCCATGGCATAGACATCCGAGAGGCTGTTGGTGGCGGCGATGCGGCCGTAGGTGAGCGGGTCGTCGACGATCGGCGTGAAGAAATCGAGCGTCTGCACGAGCGCCCGGGAATCATCGATGATGAAGACAGCGGCGTCGTCCGAGGTGGCTGCTCCGACGAGAAGGCGGGGGTCGACCATGCCCGGGAGGCCACGGAGGACATCGGCGAGGGCCTGCTGCGGCATTTTGGCGGCGCAGCCGGCGCAGGACGCCATGGCCGTGAGACGGACGGGAGGGTGCTGCATGCGGAGTGGGGATCAATTCTGCGTGGACGCGCCCGGGAACGGATTGGCCGGGGGCGTGGAGGGGTCTGATGCCGTGCTGGTGGGAGGTGCAGCGTAGACCGGATTGTCGTTGGAATTCGATGATGCTGCCGATTCCGGGAGGATGCGGTCCGCGAGGCGGTCGATTCCCTTGCGGGCCATCAGGCTGTTCGCGTAGAGCCGTTCGGCGCGGAGGAACCATGAGAGCGAGACCCCGGTGCGGCCGGAGTCCTCGTGTTTGCGGGCTTCATTGATGGCGTGGATGAATTCCGCGTTGCGGCCGGCCAGTTCCGCGCGGCGGCGGTTCAGTTCATTGTCGTCCGGGTAATCCTTCGCTGCTTCCTCGAGTCGTTCCCATGCGCCTGCGGAGTCGCCGGCCTTGACCATTTCATCGGCGAGGGCGGTGACGCGGTCGACTGGTGCGACCTTTTCGAGGGCGGCCTTGAGTTTCTGTTCGTATTCCGGTTTGCCGAGGACAGCGCCGGAGTACTTGACGTATTCCCGGGCGATCTCGCGGTAATTCTTCTGAGCGAGGAGGGTATCAAGGTCGTTGAGGACGCGGCTGTTCATGTCGCCGTAGGTGGCGACCTGGGTAGCGAAGGCCTTGAGGTCCGGGTTGGTGGGCCAGATGAGAGCGGCCTTCTGGATTTCCTCGGCGACCGCCTTGTCATCCTTCTTGATGGCGGCGCTGCGGGCATTCTGGATGTGGAGCGAGCTGGCGGCGCGGGCGGTTTCGATGGCGGCGCGTGGTTTGGAGTAATCGAAGTCGCGGCTGTTCTTGCGGAGGCGTTCCACGATTTCCTCGGCGAGCGAGTAATCCTTCACTTCGATGGCCGAGATGAGCTGATTGGAATCGCGCACGAAGGCGAGGGCCTTTTCCTTCTGGGATCTGGGGAGGGTGCGCATGCGGGGCAGGTATTCGCCGATCACGAAGGCCTCGCTGAGGCGTTTGGAAGCGCTTTCGAGTTCCCCTTTATCGGCGAGGTATTCGAAGGCGACGACGCCTTCATCGACATCGCGGATGAATTCCGAGGCGAGGGCATCGAGGGCGCTCACGGTGGGGGTGGTGCCGGTGGTGCGGGTGAACATTTTTTCGACATCCGAGCCTTCCTTGAGTTTGAGTTCGCTGTCGCCGTCCTCGTAGAGATTGCGGTAGAGGCGGCAGGCGAGGATGGTGTGTTCGAAGCGGCGCTGGAGGAAGAACTGGACGATGAGGGCCTGGAATTCGACCTTGGATTTGAGGTCGCCGGCGGTCATTTTGGCGGAATTGGCGATGCGGGTGGCGTCGATTTCGACCATTTTGCGGATGTAGGTACCGACGCGGGTGTATTCGCTGGCGACGGCTTCCGTGGTGCGGGGCTGGGCCTGATTCTGTCCCTGGCCCTGGGTTTGGTTCTGATTGCCTCCGGATCCCTGGGCCGGTTGGTTCATGCGGGCGCGGGTTTCGGCGGCCCCGGCGGCGACTTCCATGTTCCAGCCCTGGTTGTGGCGTTCCTTTTCCAGTTCCTTGTTCATTTTGGCGAGGAGCGCCTGATTCTTGCGCTGGAGGACGACGCCGTAGACAGCCTGGGCGAGGGAATCGCACAATCTGGCATCGATGGGGAAGTCTGCAGCCTTGACGAGGAGGCGCATGGTTTCCGGGACCGAGGGACCGCCGGGACGGCTGGGGGACATGGCCTTGGTGGCGTCGAGGAGGAGTTGGCGGTATTCCTGGTCGCGGGCGGTGCTTTCTTCCGGGGCGGCGAGGTATTTCTCGAAGCGGGCGCGGAAGAGGCGGTTATTGGAGATGTTCCACATTTTGCCGTCCCACTGGGCCATTTCCGAGCCTGGGTCGACGAAGGGGACGTCGTTGCCGAGGAACGATTTGGGGGCGGCGGGCTGGGCGGCCGGGGCGGTATTGGTGGGGGCTGGGGAACCCGGAGCGGCGCTGTCACCGCCATCGAAGACCTGGGCGTGGGAGGTGGAGGCGGCGAGGAAGCAGGTGAGGGAGAGCAGGCGGAGCTTCATGGGGCTTGGTGGGTTGCGGGGGCCTTAGGATTTACGGATGTCTTCGACGCGGAGGAGACCGTCCTTGTCGACGAGGACGCGGAGCTGGAATTCCTGGCCGGTCTGGATGTTGATGCTGCTGAACTGTGGAGGCACGAGGACGGCGAGGTCGAGCGGTTCCGACATGCCATCCTCCGTGACGGCGAGGGAGAAGAGCCGGGCGCTGTCCGGGGCGTAGCGGAGTTGTTTGGTGATGGTGCCGGTGACGACGTATTTATTCCCGCGGAGGCCGATGTAATTCTGCTGGTACTGGGCCGCGGAGAATTTGTTGCCGGTGAAGCCTTCTTCCTTGGATTGGGAGAAGAACCAGAAGCCACCGCCGGCGGCGGCGAGGAAGGCGAGGGCACCGATGAGGTGGGATGGCTGGAGACCGGAGCGGCGGCGGGGCATGGGGATAAAAGAAGGCTAGCTGGGGAGAGAGTAAGATTCCGTGAAGGCGATGTCCACCCGGATTCCCCGGGATGGGTCAGCGGAGCGGGCCGATGTGGAGTTGGCCGGGATTTTCCCTGCGGAGTGGTTGTTCGACATTCTGGAATCGGTCCATGGCGGGGTCGGTGAACGTGTGGCCTGCGACGGCGTGGATGGCGGTGGCGACGGACGAGAACTGGTTGCTGCGGCAGACCACGGTGCCGGCGGATTTGCGGTATTTCTGGGAACCCGCGCGGATGGCATTGCGGAAGCCGGCGAACGAGCAGTTTTCGATGAGGTTGGTGCCGTCGGTGACATTGGCCTGGATGGCCTTGTCGCCTGGGTAGCCATTCTGCTGGGTTTTCTTGCGCGGGGCTGGCTGAAACGAGCAATGACGGATCGTCCAGTCGCGGGCG
>CAZSDE010000376.1:0-4321 GCA_964605435.1 uncultured Akkermansia sp. | reverse complement strand
AATCGCTGCGCCAGACAGCCCGCCACAATGATCTTCTGCCGCTTCCGCTTCCGGTCCCCCGCCCGGTCGTCCACCGCATCCTGAATCGTCCCAATGCTCTCCTGCTTCGCCATGTCGATGAACGAACACGTGTTCACAATGAGCACATCCGCCTCCCCTGCCTCCGGCGTCATCTCCATCCCCGCCTCCCGCAGATGCCCAATCATAATCTCAGAATCGATCAGATTCTTCGCACACCCCAGGGAAACAAGTCCGACTTTGATCATGGCTCAGCAGTAAGTAAGGAAATTCAGAAGGATCGCCACCATGTACCATCCAGCCACGCGCGAAACTGAAATCTTCCCGCGAATCGTCCGCAACGAGTCTTTTCCGGAAAATCCTGCAAAATATGGAAATTACGGTGAGTTTTCTTACTTTCATTAAGGAAATCCGCGATTGCCGATTAAGAATGAATTGACGTGCCCGGGCTGGTTACAGAAAGATGCGATCAATTCCGGAGCCAGCATTTTCCGGGTTCCTCACAATTCTGTCACTTTCCGCCATGAAACGCCGATCCCTGTTCTGTTTTCTTCCTGGTCGCTTTGCTGTGCTGGTAGCTCCCCTGATCGCGGCATGGCCGATGCAGTCGATGGCGGCACCTGCCATCTGGACGGGTGGAGATGCCAATGGCAACTGGTCCTCGGCGCTCAACTGGGGCGGGATTGCGCCGGCCACGGGCGATTATCTGATCTTTGCGGGCACGGCGAATCTGCTCACGAACAATGATCTGGCGGCGGCGACGGTGTTTCCGGAAATCACCTTTGCGCCAGGAGCCGGGAACTTCACCCTCGGCGGCAATGCCATCACGCTGACGGATGCGGGCCCATCGCCGTCGCGGATCCGGAACTATTCCCAGAACTCGACGCAGACGATCGGTTCAGCTCTGACCCTCGACGGAACCGCGGGCACATTCGTTTCGGAAATCAATGCGCTGAGCGGAAGTCTGATCTTTAACGGGAATGTGACGGCCCTTGGCAATACGCAATTGCTTGCGGGTGCCGGAGCCGGACGGCTCGCCCTTTTCGATGCCCCGGTGACCACGACGGGTGGAGTCACCTTCAGCGGACCGGGCACAGTCGCTCTCAATGGAGTCAATTCCTTCGCGGCAGGTCAATCGATCGGGGTGGCCAGCGGGCGACTCCGGGTTCTCAATGCGGGTGCTCTCGGCACGGCCGCCGCCGCCCTCAATGCGGGCGTCGATGTCGCCAGCGGAGCGCAGGTGAATTTCAACGGAACTGCCCTCACGGGAGGGGGCAAGAATTTCTCGATCGCCGGAGCCGGACCGGATGGCTCGGGAGCCATTGTCAATCATTACGCCAACGTCGACGCCAACAAGGCCATCAGCAGCCTGACCCTGACCGGCAATGCCACGGTGGGAGGCACGAAAACCATCGACATCGGCAACGGAACGGCAGGCCAGACCCTCGACGGCGGTGGCTACACCCTGACCGTCAATACCCGCAACCGCTTCAACCTCCGCACTCCCAGTATCGTCAACCTTCCGAACATCGTCCTCAATTCGGGGAATATCGAGACGGAAGGCACCGACGTGCCCGCAGAGACCGCCGTCACCGTGAACGGCAGCCGCGCCACCCTCGGGGCATGGCTCGGCGGAACAGGAACCACCCGCCGCTGGAGCGGAGACATGACCCTCAACAACGGAGGCAACATCGGCGGGATCGGCACGGGCGGAGCCGCCAATACGCTCGTGATCGGCAGCTCCGGTAAAACCCTCACCATCAACGGCGAAGGACGGCTCAACCCGAACACGGCAGGCTTCATTGACTGGGTCGACATCTCGGGCGCAGGCAACATGCGCGTCGAAAGCACGGTCTCGGGCAACGGTCGCCTCGTGGTCGGCTACTACGGCGTCGGCACCAATGGCACCACGGTCCAGCTCGCGGACAACAATCCCGGCTTTGGCGGGATCACCCAGATCACCGGAGGCACGCTCCAGCTTGGCACCGGCGGCGGCACCGGAGACCTCGGCGCTTCCCCTCTCGTCCAGTTCACCAATGGCGGCGGCACCCCGCTTCTCTCCATCAACCGCACGGGCGACCTCGCCCTCAGCAATGCCTTCACCGGACCAGGGAACATCCAGATCGACAACGTCGGCGCCAATGTCACCCTGAGCGGCCCGAATAATACGGGCGGAGCCGGCAGCAGCGCCTTCGCGACCCGGGTCCGGGGCGGCACCCTCACCCTCGGCGCAGCCAACGCTCTCTCGCCGCGCGCCACCTTCGAAATCGGCGGCCTCGGCATCGGCATGGGCAGCCTCACGGTCCTCAATGGCTTCAGCCCCACCGTGGAACGCTTCGACGACGCCGGCACGGACACGGCTGGCGTCTTCAACCGGGTCATCAACGGCAGCGCCACCCCGGCAACCCTTACCTTCAACATCAACAATGCCGGACCAGTCTTCGGCGACTTCGGCGGCGTCCTCGGCGGTGCCACTCCAGAAGAAAACAACTTCGGGATCACGAAGCTCGGTGCCAATGACTGGGGCCTCGCCGGCAATGGCCATACCTACACGGGCCTCACCACCATCCGCGGCGGCACCGTCCGCATTGCCAACGACACCACCGGCGGAGCCTACGGCATCGGCCAGCTCGGATCGTCAACAGGAAGTACCGACGCCACCGTCGTCACCCCCGGAGGATCCCTCGACTTCGGCGGCTTCAGCGTGGGCGAAGAACGCCTCATCATCAGCGGCCGCGGTAACACTTTCACCGCCCACGGATTCGAGTTCGGTGCTCTCCGCAACAACCCGGGCACCGCCGCCGCTTCGGTCAATTCCACGAAATTCGTTACGCTGGCGGGCGATGCCTCCATCGGCAAGGCGGGCAACGGAGCCGATGCCAACAACTGGGAAATCCGCAACACGGGCGGAACGGCTCAACTCAATCTCAGTGGCTACACGCTCCGCAAGACGGGCAACAATACCGTGGTGGTCGCCGATGTCACCGGCGGCACCGGAGCAGGCAATATCGAAATCCGCCAGGGCACGCTCTCGGTGGAACGCGGTACGGTCCTCAGCGCCGGCGGCACGGTCACGGTCGCCAGCCGCAGCAACCTCGCCCTCGCCGACAATGGAGCCGCTGTCACAGTCGCCAAGGCGGTCGCCCTCAACTCGGGCAGCCTCCTCAACCTCAATGGATCACACTCGCTGACGAGCGTTTCCACCAATGGCTACTTCACCGCCGATAACAATTCAGCTGCCGATACCCTCGGCCTCGGCTCCATTGCCACCCCGGCGCGCGGCTCGGGTGCCTATCTCGGCACCACGGGAACGGTCACTCTCGACGGCTTCACGGCCGGACAACGACTCGGCCCAGGCTGGATTGCCGGAGCCACCGCCGGGGCCGCAGCTCCCGCCCTCTGGGACGGATCGAAGGTCGCGCCGGTGGCCCTCACGGCCAATACGGGAGTCCCACTCACCACACTCACGGGTGCGGATGTCCTCGCGAATTCGGCGACGGACGCCGACCGCACCATCAACAGCGACCTCACGGTCCGTTCGCTCACAAGCCAGGCGGACGTCAAAATCAACGACGGTGCCCTCCTGCGTGTCAGCGATGGCAATGTCACCCAACGCGGAGCCAATCACTGGATCCAGACGACCGCAGGAGCCATGGGCCGCATCACCTCGGGCCGCAGCGATGGTGAATTCCACCTCAATCTCCCGGAAGCGCACGACACGGCGGGCCGGAACGACATCACGCTCCGGGTCCGCGTCACGGATAATCCGACCGCAGGCGGCACGTTCGTCCCGAATCTCCTCGTGAAGAATGGAACGGGCTCGGCCACGAATTTCGGGGGTTCGGGCTTCGCCGCTCCCACCAACAATATCTTCAATAGCTACACGGCTGGCACCATCATCAATGCCGGACGCGTCGTCCCGCAGTTCGGCTCGGCCTTCGGCACGGGACCGATCACTGTCCGCGACGGTGGCCAGCTCGCCATGTACAGCCTGACAGCGGCCAATGGAGCACACGTTTCCAATGCGCTCTCGCTGGCCGGAAACGGTGTCCTCGAGAATGCCGGTGCGCTCGGTGCGATCCGGCTCGCCAATGCGGTCACCTTCTCGGGCAATACCACGCTGGCAGCCGATACCCGGCTCCACCCGCACGGCGGGGGTGATGTCGGCACGCTCGCCGGCGTCGTCAGTGGCTCGGCGGGCATCGACAAGACTGGCGATGGTTTCGCTGCCCTCGTCGGAGCCAACAACTATACCGGAGCCACCACCATCAGTGCAGGTGTGATTCGTGCAACAAACAATACT
>CAZSDE010000375.1:0-4328 GCA_964605435.1 uncultured Akkermansia sp. | reverse complement strand
TCCGCCGACCCAGCCATGGCCGCCGAACTCGCCGACCGCGCCAGCGCCGTCCGCCGCGCCGTCCTCGCCCTCCCCACCGACCTGCGCGAAGCCATCATCCTCACCACCTACGAGGGACTCACCCACCAGGAAGCCGCCGCCGCCGCCGCCACTTCCCCCAAAACCATCGAACACCGCGTCCGCCGCGCCCGCGACCTCCTCCGCAGAAATCTCGCCCCATGGATCGGCGATCCCTCACCCTGACACTCCCTCTGCGCCATTGCCCACCGCCGGATTCCCTCACAGATTCCGCCGCCATGACCCGCCGCGACCTGCTGCCCCTCCTCCCCGCCAGCCTCGCCTCCGCCCTCACCAGCTGCTCATCAGGCAGCTTCACGCCAGCATCCGGACGCGTCACCCCAGGCATCGACGCCCTCGCCGCCTCAGGCTTCGCTTCCATCCGGAACCGCCGCGTCGGCCTCATCACCAACCAGACCTCCCTCACCAGATCGGGTACCCCCTCGCGCCTCGCCCTCCAGCGCGCACTCGGCCGCAACCTCACCGCCCTCTTCACCCCGGAACACGGACTCGACGGACGCGAACCCGCCGGACTCAAAGTACCCAGCCGACGCGACCCCCTCACCGGCCTCACCGCATGGTCGCTCTACGGCTCAACCCGCAAGCCAACCCGGGAAATGCTCGCCGGTGTCGATTGCCTCCTCTTCGATCTCCAGGACATCGGTGCCCGCAGCTACACCTACATCAGCACCATGGCCCTCGCCATGGAAGCCTGCGCCGAATACGACCGCGAATTCGTCGTCCTCGACCGGCCCAATCCGCTCGGCGGCCTCCGCGTCGAAGGCCCTCCCCTCAGCCCGCAGTGGAAATCATTCGTCGGCCAGATCCCAGTGCCCTACCTCCATGGCATGACCGCCGGCGAACTCGCCCGCATGGGCAATGCCCGCGGCTGGTGGCAAGGCCGCCCCAGACTCCGCATCGTCCCCATGCAAGGCTGGCAGCGCTCCATGACATGGCGCGATACCGGCCTCCGCTGGATCCCCACCTCCCCCAATATCCCCCACCCGGATTCCCCCATCTACTACGCCACCACAGGCATCCTCGGCGGACTCGACGGCGTCGACATCGGCATCGGTTCCCCCCACCCCTTCGAAGCCGCCGCCGGCCGGAACATCAATCCCCACCAACTCGCCGCAGACCTCAACGCCCGCCGCTTCCCAGGTGTCCACTTCCAGCCAGGGACCAGTCAGCGCAAACCAGACTTCGCCGGCGTCCGCCTCCGCATCGCCCCTCGCACCAGCACCAACCTCATCAGCCTCGCCGTCACCCTCACCTCGGAAATCTCCCGCCGCAGCAACCAGCTCCCACTTCAGAGGACCCGCGGCGATACCCTCTCTCTCTTCCACAAAGTCTGGGGCAGCGACCGGCTCTGGCACGACCTCCGCAGCCAGATCCCCCCAGACCGCATCACCGCTTCCTATCAGCATTATCCCGCCTTCTTCCAGCAGGCCCGCCAGCCGTTTCTCATCTATTCCTAGCAATTACCGCCAGCGCCGCCCGGCCCCGTGACCCAAACGGACAAGAACAACGCCAGCTCACAGAAAAAGAAAGGGAAGCCGCCCCGCGACGGCTTCCCTCTTTCATTTCATCAATCCCGCTCAGGCCAGCCCGGGAATCGTGAACCCTTCACGGTACGATGCCCGGCCCACCTGCTTCGTCGCTTCCGCATGCTTCGGAAACGTCAGCGCCGCCGCATCCCACGCCAGTTCCTCATTCGGGAAAATGCTGGCCAGACAACCAAGCAGCACCGCCTCGGTCAGCGGACCCGCATAGTCAAAGTTCGCACTAGGCTTGCTCTTCCCTTCCCGGATGCATTCCACAAACTCCAGCCAGTGATCCCGCGGCTCCAGCTTCGGATACGGATGACCCTTGAACTTCTCCAGAGGATACAGCAGCGGCCGGCTCCCATGCCCGAACAGCATGACGCCTTCCGTACCCACAAAAATGCTGCCCTGATCCGGAATCCGGCCACCCACCTTCTCCGCCAGCTCAGCCGGGGGCCGCGACGATCCATCATACCAGATCACCTTCACCTTGTCCCCCGCCGTGTAGGCCGTCCCCGGAAACACATACTCCACCCGGCCATTGACCGCCCAGTTGTCCTTGTTGGGTGCCGGACCCGTAGACTTCACTGTCAGCGGCGACGTCAGATCCAAGGCGCGGTACCATCCACTGAACATGTGACATCCCATGTCCCCCAGCGTTCCCGTGCCGAAATCCCGGCGCTTCCGCCAGTTGCCCGGATGATAGTAGCCATTGATGAACGGACGATCAGTCGCCACCCCCAGCCACAGATTCCAGTCAAACTCCGGCGGCACCGGATCGCCCTTCTCCGGAGCCGTCCCCATGTCTCCCCACTCCTTGTTGCTGAAACTGTGCACCTCGGTCACCTTCCCAATCGCCCCCTCACGGATCAGTCCCTGCGCCCAGCGCTCGGAAAAATCACTGCTCACCTGAATCCCCATCTGCGTCATGACACCCTTCTCCCGGGCCAGCTTCGTGATGTGACGGCATTCACGCAGATTCTGAGTGAGTGGCTTCTGCCCATACACATGCTTGCCCAGCGCAATGCAGGCCGACCCGATGATCCCATGCATGTGGTCCGGCGTCGACACGTTCGCACTGTCGAAATTGCCCCCCTCCGCAGCCAGCATCTCCCGGTAATCCTGAAACAGCTTCGCATTCGGCCACGCCTTCCGGATCCCATCCCAGTTCCGCTTGTCCACATCAACGACCGCATACACCTCGACATGCGGACTCCGCGAAATGCTCTCCAGATCGGCCCGCGCCATGCCGGAGGCTCCGAAGGAAACGTGCCGGATCTTCCCGTTCGGCGAGGCCGCCCGCAGCCCGGGAATGAAGCATGGTGCAGCCATGACTGCTCCCGCGGCCCGCAGGAATCGACGTCGGTTGATGGATGATTTCATGAAGAATGCTGGTGTAGTGAATGAATGAATTTCCGCAGCGCAGTTCGAGCGCTTCCGTCGTCTGTAGCAACCACTCCACCGCTGACAACGGCTCCCTGCATACTCATTGCTGTATCCCCTCTGCCTCAGCCACGCCGCCGCTCCAGCAGCACCAGCATGATGAACGACAGCAGCAGATTCATCACCTCCCGCGGCGCCAAAGGCCCCTGCTGCTCAATGTCAAACCGACCCTCCCAGAAGGCCGGACGCTTGCTCAGCCGCAGCGCCGGAGCCCCGGACGAACGCACCGCCGCATACCGCGGATGAAATAACCACACCGTCAGCACCCCCAGCAGCGGCAAACCTCCGAACAACCCGTCCATCACCTTGGCCATCGGATTCTCCTCCGAAATCCGGAAATCGGGCGACGCATCCCCGGGATTGAAAACCTCGTAGTTCGCCCGCCAGAGCGACCGCCAGCCCCGCCGCCCCATCGCCCCGATCTCCCCACCCTGCCCATCCGTGAAACGATAGCGCGCCGACCAGTCAATGATCCGGTCCGCCCGGATCTCGGCCAACCGCTCTCGCTGGCTCGCATCGGTGAAAATCTCCACCTGCTCCCGCAGCCGGAAGAACCGCTGCCGCGCATGCAGCACCGGACGCCCCACCGCATCGAACACGTCCATCTTCGGAACAAAAGTCAAGACCCGGAACCGGAACCGCAGCGGAAACTGAATCCCCTCCAGATGCCGCGCCAGCACATCCATCGTCCCCTGCACGGAAGGGTCGGACGCCGGGGGATCATACGGGGAATACTCTGCACTCATCCCGCCATCTCGGCGATGCCCCCTGCCCCGTCCACCGGATTCCCAGCCCGCGAATAAACCGCTTGTGCGGGGACCTTCCCGGCGAATGGTACTCTCTTCCACACGATCGCATGCCCGCCAAAGGAAAATATCCCGCCCGCCGTCCCTCCAGACCACCTCACGCCTCGTCCGGCAGCCGCCCACCCCTGCGCGCTCCACGCCAGGTCGACGACGATCCGGAAGGAGCCATCGAGGTCGAGGGCACCATCGTGCAGGTCCTCGCAGGTACCCAGTTCCGCGTCGAACTCCCCAATAAGCTCGTCGTACTCGCCCACATCTCGGGCAAAATGCGCAAACGCTTCATCAAGCTCGTCATCGGCGACCGCGTGAAAATGGAAATGTCTCCCTACGATACCACCAAGGGACGCATCACCTTCCGCCTCTGACCAATCCCCGATTTTCCGCCGGGTCACACCGACCCGCAGCAGAACCGGAAAACGCCGCAACCGGGTAGGAGTCCGGCAGAGCGGAGCCCTTCCGCCATCGCATCGCCGTGTCC
>CAZSDE010000374.1:1668-4330 GCA_964605435.1 uncultured Akkermansia sp. | reverse complement strand
ACATCGCCGTAGACGGCGCCGGCATTCATGCCGCCGTTGATGCTGGCGAGGATGCTGGTGCGAGGGACGAGCGACGGCTGGACGCGGACTTCGATATTCTTCGAGGGATCGAGGCGGACCACGGCGAGGAGCTTGATGGAATAGCCCATGGAGCGGGCGAAGGAGAGGTCGCTGCGGGTGAGCTGGCTGATGCCTTCGACGTGGACCTGGGAAGGATTGATCCATTGACCGTAGGAGAGCCATGCGAGGATGATGGCCTTGTGTCCGGCGTCCCAGCCGGAGACATCGAGGTAGGGATCGGCTTCTGCGTAGCCGAGGCGCTGGGCTTCTGCGAGGGCGTCCTCGTAGGAAAGTCCGGCGTCGCTCATGCGGGTGAGAATGTAATTCGTGGTGCCGTTGATGATGCCGTAGATGGCTTCGATGTTGTTTCCGATGAGGGCTTCGCGGACGGCCTTGATGATGGGGATGCCGCCGGCGACGGCTGCTTCGAAGTAGAGGGGGACGTCCTCCCGTTCGGCGAGGGCGACCAGTTCGAGTCCATGTTCAGCGAGGAGCGCCTTGTTGCCAGTGACGACTGCCTTGCGGGCAAGGATCGCGCTTTTGACGAGGTCGTAGGCGTCCGTGGTGCCGCCGATCAATTCGACAATGACCTTGATTTCCGGGTCCGTGAGGAGGTCGCGCCAGTCGGTGGTGAGGAGGGATGCGGGGACACCGGCGGCGGTGTGGCGGGCCGTGTCGCGGATGGCGATTCTGCGGACATTGAGGCGTACGCCGCTGCGGGATGCGACCAGTTCGCCATTCCGGAGGAGATTCTTGTAGACGCCCATGCCGACATTTCCGAGGCCGGCGAGACCGAAGTGAACAGTGGGGAGAGAATCCATAGAAAGAGAGGGGCGCTGGGACGGCATAAGCGTCGGCGGGGTTGGGAGTATGGAGCCAGAGTTGGGCGGCACAAGCGGAGCGCAGCGAGGATTGGTATTGAGTTCCGGTGCCGGAATGTGGCAAAGTACCTCATGAAAATCATGAATGCTCCAGTGCTTCTTGGTACTCTGCTGCTGGCTGGTGGGCCCTTCAGTCTCCTGCAGGCCGATGAGAATACGTGGGTTCCGGCGGGAGGGGGTAATGTCCCAGCGGCTGGGTTCGTGGTGGATGCTGCGTCGCGGGCCGAGGTTCAGAGCTTTTATCAGACCGTCTACCGTGCTTCCGAGCGGGTTGAATCCACGATGGGCTGGACGGGGTCGTACGATCCCCTGACGGGGAGTGCGGGCACCACGTCGGAAGTTTACCGCGAGCACATCCGGCGGCGGGTGAATTTCTACCGTGGGCTGGCGGGGGTTCCTGCGGATGTGACCTTTGGTGCGCAGGACGCGGTCAATCTGGTGCCCGGGCCGGCGGGCACGACGGTTCCGGCGGGAACATCGAAGACGTACTGCTGCATGCAGTCGGCATACATGAATGCGATGGAGGCGTGGTATGCCGAGGAGCAATTCATTCTGTCGCACAATCCGCCCAGCAGCTATTTCAACTGGTCCGCATATGCGTGGAATGGTTCGGCGCATGGGAATCTGACGGTGGGCTACTGGGGCCCTGGGGCGGTTGATGCGTACATGGTGGACGAGGATGGGGGATCCGATCTTTATACGAACGAGAATGTCGGGCATCGGCGCTGGATTCTGTTCCCGCGGACTCTGGACATGGCGAGTGGCGATGTGCCGGCTGGGACGCTGACGCAGGATGGGGTGGTGTATGAAGTGAATGGGGCGAACACGCTTTATGTGGTGGGGAACTTCCGCCCGGCCGGGGCGGCGCGGTTTACGATGTGGCCGAACGAGGGATATTTTCCTGCGGAGCTGGTGCCGGGCCGCTGGTCACTGGCCTGGCCGGGAGCGGATTTTTCTGCGGCGACCGTGACGATGAGCGGGCCTGGCGGGTCGATTCCGGTGACGGTGGTTTCGCGGACGGCGCAGGTGGGAGAGAATGCGATTGTGTGGGAACCGGGCGCGTTGCCTGCGGCGGGGGTGTCGGATCAGGTGGTGACCGTGACGGTTTCCGGGATGAGTGGGGGCGGGGTGCCGTCGGTGAAGACGTGGCAGACCGTGCTGTTTCCGGTGAATGTGGCGGGGAGCGTGCTGGCCTTGAGTGGTCCGGCAGCGCTTCCGAAGGCGGGGGGATTCTATCCATTCACGGCGGTGGCTGGGGCCCGCGAGTACCGGTTGCAGGTGGCCACGGCGGCGGCAGCGGCTGATTACCTGCAGGGATTCGAGGACACGAATGCCGTTGATCTGGCGGTGCAGACCACTGGCACGTATCCGGCCCGGCAGGCCGCCCAGACCCTGCCGAATGGCGTGGTTTTCACTCCGCGGACGGGATCGCGTGCCCTGCACCTGACCTTCCCGCGGGATGGGGCCGAGCAGATTGTCGAGATCGGGACCGACTTTGTGGCTGGGGCGACGTCGCGGGTTGATTACTACAATTGTTTCCGCTGGGTATTTGACCCGGCGCGGCTCAGTCTGGAGATCTCGACGGATGGCGGCGTGGTCTGGACCGAGATTGACGGCCGCAATGGCCAGTATGTGGTGGAGGAGGACAATTCGTATGACAGTTCGCTGTGGGACAAGACAGGGACCGGGGGGAATGCGCCGTTGTGGAAGCTGCGGAGTGG
>CAZSDE010000374.1:0-1658 GCA_964605435.1 uncultured Akkermansia sp. | reverse complement strand
ATGCTTTGTGGACGATGTGAGGCTGGTGGGGGTGCAGCGGCTGACGGCGAAGGGGAATGAGATCACGGCTACGGCGTCGCCTTTCACTCTCAGTGAAGCGACCCTTGGATCGGTCATGAATGTGAATGACAAGTATGTGCTGCGGGCTGCTCCGGTTTCCGGCGTGCGGAGGCTGGGCTGGACGAATCTGGTGTCGGTGACCGTTTCGTCGCTGACGGGATATGATGCATGGGTGGCCGGTTATTATCCTGGGGCCAGCGGAGGAGCGGCGGGGGATGATGACCGGGATCAGCTGAGCAATCTGGTGGAGTATGCGTTTGGTACGAATCCATTGTCCGGGCAGAGCGGGCCGGGACAGATGCCGCAGGTGGTGGTCGGGCCGTCGGCCATGACGATGAATTTCAGTCTGGCTCCTTCCGTGACGGGGGTGACCGTAAAGGTGCAGTCGTCACAGAATCTGCAGACGTGGACTGACCTTGTGAATGGGGCGGTGGCACCCGTGCATTCGTATTCCGTGCCGGTGAATGGGCGGGAACGGCAATGGATGCGGGTGAAAGTGACGCGGCCGTGAGGCGGTGGTGGGGAGGATTTCTGGTTGACGGGGGCTGGGGTCTGTGGGATGGCGCGCGCCATGAGTGACGCGGTGCACATCGATGTGGCGAAGACGGCGGATCTGGCGCGGCTGAGGCTGACGCCGGAGGAAGCGGAATCGTACCGCGGGCAACTCGACCGCATTCTGGAATACATTGGTCTGCTGGGGGGCGTGGATACTTCCGGGGTGGAGCCGATGGCGCATCCTCTGGGGCTGATGGACAGTGTGCGTGCTGATGCGGTGGTGGATAGTCTTCCGGTGGAAGCTGCGCTGGCGAATGCTCCGGCGCGGGTGGGGGATCAGATTCTGGTGCCGAGGGTAGTTGAATAAAGCGATGAATGAGGAACTGAATGCATGCACGGTGGCGGAACTGCGGCGGCGGCTGGTTTCGCGTGAGATTGCTCCGCGGGACATCCTGCGGTCGCTGGAGTCGGTGATTGCGTCGCGGGATGAACGGATTGGTGGGTATCTTTCGCGTGATCTGGAGGCAGCCCTTGTGGAAGCCGAGCAGGTGGATGTGAGTCTGCCGCTCGGCGGGATTCCGGTGGCTGTGAAGGATGTCATCAACGTGGCAGGTCAGCCGCTGACTTGTGCGTCGAAGATGCTGGCCAGTTATGTCAGTGCATGGGATGCGACGGCGGTGGCGCGGCTGCGCGCGGCGGGAGCCATTCCGTTCGGGAAGGTGAACTGCGATGAATTTGCGATGGGGTCGACGAGCGAGAATTCGGCTCTGAGGCTGACGCGCAATCCATGGGATCTGGAGCGGGTTCCGGGTGGGTCCAGCGGGGGATCGGCTGCGGTGGTGGCGGCGGGGGAAGCCGTGGTTTCGCTGGGGACGGATACGGGTGGATCGATCCGTCAGCCGGCTTCGTTCTGTGGCATTACGGGATTGAAGCCGACGTATGGACGGGTGTCGCGGCGTGGCTTGGTGGCGTATGCGTCGTCGCTTGATGGGATTGGTCCGATGGCGCGGACGGCGGAGGATGCGGCCCTGCTGCTGCAGGTGATGGCGGGGCATGATCCCGGGGATTCGACATCGCTGCGCGACGCGGTGCCGGATTACGGG
>CAZSDE010000373.1:3852-4332 GCA_964605435.1 uncultured Akkermansia sp. | reverse complement strand
GAGGAGAACCTTCATGTCCACGGAATCCCAACCCTTCTGGGCACTCACCCACTTCGCCCGCCCAGGCTCGCATTCACGAACCGTGTAGGTCGCTCCCTTCTGCGGCAACGCCGTGTACAGGAAGGCGATCTCCGGGTGAAACCGATCATCGACGCAGACAACTTTCTCTCCAGGTTCAAACATGATGACGTTGCATGGGTTGGTGGCCGCGCACCTCAGAAGCGGCCGTCGGACGATTCAAAGTGCGTCGGCTTGCCCAGGGTCCGCCCGCCTTCTGTCGCCCACGCCGCAGTCCAGTCAAGCATGTCGTCAAGCGACGTCGGTGGAGCGCCCCAGCGGTCATGACTCCAGCCCGCATTGTTCAGCCATGCCTTCGGTTGTTCCGTGCCCGTGAAGTGGACCGATTTCCGCAGGCGCCGGGCGAGTGCGGCGGCCAGTTCCCGCACCGGAAGAATGCCTTGCCCGGTGACATTGACGGGA
>CAZSDE010000373.1:0-3842 GCA_964605435.1 uncultured Akkermansia sp. | reverse complement strand
ATTCGCAGACACGTAGTAGGCGCCGCCGCTCACCACCTTTGCCGGTCCCGGCCAGGGCATCGTCCACACGGGAGAACCATGCTGATCGCGCTGTTGTCCGCCTGCACCGAAGCACCCACCCCCACCTCGCTGGGACGCGCCGGGCTCCCGCAGGCCTCGAGGCACCGGATGGCATAGGCACAGGCATCCCGCTGCCAGATCACATTGACCCACCCTGTGGAGACATCGACGGGTTCACCCCGCAGAATCCGCTGCGCAAGATCCATGAGCACCCCGTACCGGAATTCGACCGAGTAATTCAGCCGCACAAGGGCCACCGGTGTCCCGTACCGCTGCGAATAGAAACGGAAGACACCTTCGCGGCCAAGACACGAATGCGCATACTCTCCCGGTGGTTCGGTACTATCGGTCTCGCCCGATCCCCCGGACTCCGGCGGCACCAATGAGTACACGCAGCCAGTCGAAAAGGCGACGAGGCGCGATTGCTTCCAGCGCTCGGCCACATTCGCAGGCACCACCGTGTTCATCGCCCACGTCAGCTCGGGCCGGCCACTCGTTCCGAATTTCTGACCGGCAAGGAAGAAGACCAGAGGAACATCGGGCAACCTCGCCACAGCCTCCCGGTCAAGGAGATCCACGCTCTCCGTCTGCACTCCATGCTGCTCCAGCAGGTCACGGCTGGCGGCATCGGAAAACCGCGATACAGCCAGAACCCGCCGCCGCCCGCCGGCCCCCGCCGCCGCCCGCGCCAGCATCAGGCTCATGGTTCCACCCATCTTGCCGCCCGCTCCAGCCACAATGATATCGCCAGGATACTTCCTCAGGGTCTCGACAGCACCTTCCGTCGGCTCCGACAGAAATTCATCAATGGTCTCCGCTTCGCACGGCAAGGCAACCTTCATATCCCCAAGCCATCTCTCCAAGCCCCGGATCACGCAAGTCCGCGTCCACGCTCACCGACCAACCGGCACCACAATCCCGCTGAGCGGAAACTCCACACCGGGTTCCCCGTCCGGATCCTGACGCGCCTCAACCACCGGCTCCCGAGATTGTTCCCATCCCTCAGCACCAGGCACCAGATTCCAGCCCGGCCAGACGGCCTCGGCTCCCAATGCCCCCGCATCATCCATGGCGGTAACGACTTCTTCTTTCTTCCCTGACACCCCAGCGCTCTGCCCCGATCCCGCCGCGGCAACCAACGGGTCCCGCTCCACCGGCGGCAATCCCGGCCCCGGACGCGGCGCCACCAGCGCTTCGTACGCCATCATCTGCACCCGCCCCGGCCGCTGCGCCGCCAGTTCCTCGGCACGCGCCAGCCGCGCCTCGAAGTACCGCAGCCCCGCCGCCGCCAGCAACGCCAGCACCCCGCTCGCCCCGCACAGCACGAGGCCCATGCGACGCGGACGCGCCGCAGGTACCGACAGAAAATACCGCTCCGGCACAGGAGCAAAAGGACGCTGACCCGCCACATCGGCGGACACTTCCGGTTCCTTCCAGTCAAACGCTTCCAGCTCAGCCCTCAGATCCAATCCCAGATAGTCACCATAAAGCTTCAGAAAACTCTTCGCATACACCCGGTTCGCAAATCCAGACAAATCGTCGTTCTCCATCTCCCGCAGGAGCGCCACAGGAATCCGGCTCTCAAACGCAGCATCCTCAAGAGTCAGCCCGCGCGATCGACGCACCAGAAGAAGTTTGCGGCCAAGACTGCCGGATGACATGGATAGATTTCGTAACTCGGGTGAAAAGTCAGTAAATCACAGGGAACCGCAGCCGTCAATCCGGCTCACGCCGAATTCCCTCCCCAGTCGCCGCTTCCTCAAGGTCTCCCCCGCGCACAATCCGGATGAATACGTTCTCCATGGAATTCTCGCTGAACCCGGAAACCACCTGCGCCGGAGTCCCCTCAGTCACCACCTTCCCCTTATGCATGAAGATGACCCGGTCGCACACTTCCTCAATGTCCCGCATGTTGTGACTCGTGTACAGAATCGCAATGCCCCGCTCGCGCTGAATCCTCCGCAGAATCTTCCGCACCTTGTCCGCAATGTCAGGATCCAGGCTGGCCGTCGGTTCGTCCAGCATGAGCAGACCCGGTTCATTGAGCAGCGCCTTGCACAAATGCAGACGCGTCGCCTCCCCCGCCGACAGATGCGACGTCAACCGGTCGCGCAGGTGGCCGATCTCGAACATCTCCAGCAGTTCCGCGATCCGGTTCCGCAGGTTCTTCACCCCATAAAGCTTGCCGAAAACCATGAGATTCTGCCAGACCAGCAGATTGCCGGGCAAACCGGTGTACGCAGAAGCAAAATTACAGCGCCGCAGAATCGCCTCGCGCTCCTTCACCGGATCCAGTCCAAAGATCCTGACACGGCCGGCCGTCGGAGTCACCAGCCCAAGAATGATATGCATCGCCGTCGTCTTCCCGGCCCCGTTGGCCCCAAGCAAACCCACCACCTCCCCCCGGTGCACCCGGAAACTCAAGTCGGCCACGGCCACCGACCCGTCCGCAAACTCCCTCCGCAATCCCTCAACCGCAAGGACCACCTCACCCGCCGCCACTGCACTTTCCAGTTCCATCTTGCCGCAGGTCCCCCGAAAAATCAGCGGGTTTCAGCCGCCGGAGGAGCCGCCTCAGCCGCCGGAGCAGTCTCCGCGGCCGCTGCCATCCCAGCCGTCGCTTCCTGCGGCAAAGCCTCCCGACCCGTGCCCCCGGACCCGAAAATCCGCGAAAACAACCGCTTGGGCAGACTCTTCCCCTGATCCTCCGCAGTCAGTTCCTCAACCGCCACCGATTTGGCCGACTCCCACGCCCCCGCAAATCCCGGTGCCTGCACCATCATCCGCTTCTCCGCACGCGTCAGAATCTCCAGATCCCGTAACAGCTTCTGCTCCGGCTTCTCACTCAATTGCCCAATCCGCAGCCGCAGGTTCTCGTTCTCCTTCGCCAGCACCTCCTTCTCCCTGCGGATCAATTCATACTGCCGCGCTTCCAGTTCCAGCTTGTCACTCAAATGCCTCCGGTACCGCCGGAACTCACGCTTCGTCTTGAAATGCCCCCACACCGACAACCCGAAAAACAACAGCCCCAGACACAATCCCCAGACGAAATGATGCGAAAAAAATTGGATGACCTGCTCCATGATTCAACAGTTTGCGCCCCATTTCCCCCGCTTCGACCCCATGACAAGCACGAGTTGTTCCATTCGTCCCCCGCAACCCAGAGGGGAACCGCAGGCTTTTGATTATGGTTTTTATGGAATTTATCTAAATTCGGGGTTTTCGCGTTGCGCAGCGGGGGATTGCCCGGATGATTCCGCCGATGTCTTCGCAGGGGAATCCATTTGCACGCGATGCGTATCCGGACGGGTACGGGCCGGGATGCGCCGTGGTGACGCTGCACGGACCAGTGCGGGACCGGATCGTGACGGTCCTGCGGGAAGCATCGACCCGGGAACAGCGACTGGACGCAGCAGACGGGGGAGGCGACCTTCTGCGGCTGCATGCAGCACGCGCCGGATTCGGAAAGACCCGCCTCCTCGCGTCGCTGGCGGATGAACTGGCTGGCTCGGCGGCGGTCATCGATGCCAATCCGGAAGGGCAGACCGGCCTCACGTGGGATCAGTTGTTCTGGCGGACGCTGCGCGCATGGCATGCCCCGGAAGCGGGCGATCCCGGCAAGCTGGAGATTTTCGCCCGGGAATTATTCGCATGGATCAATGCCGGCCTGATTTCCGCAGGCACGATTCCCTGCACGCACCCGGAGACGGCGCGGCAGGCCCTCCGCGAACAGGCGCAGTCACTTTTTGATTTCCAGGACCCCGGCCAGAAAGTCGCCCAGT
>CAZSDE010000372.1:0-4358 GCA_964605435.1 uncultured Akkermansia sp. | reverse complement strand
ATACGCGCTTTTTCTCAGTAAGGAGGACAGACCGAGCAGGCGCACAGGGCGGGGTCTCGGTCGGGCAGAACCGACCACCCCGGGTGGGCAGCGAGGCAGGGTTCCGGGATGACGACCGAGACCGGGACGCCGGCTTCGGTGGCGAGGCCATCGAGGAAGCGGTGAATCATGGGAGCCGTAGCGGGCTGGCGCAGCGGCACGAAACGGACACTGCCCAGCGAGGTCGCTGCCATGAGCAGCAGGAGAGGTTCCTCCGTGGCCGGAGCCGTGATGCTGGCATGGTCAATCCACCATGTGGGACGACGTCGTTCCGAAGGAGCTCTCGAACGACGGTGCGCATGCCGCAGCCATTGCTGAAAGGAATCGCCCAGTCCCCGCGGCCCAGCCGGCGGCCGGATCCCCCACGCATGCAGATAGTTCGTCGTTGTGCGCACGGGTACCGACTTTCCCGTGTGCCGCAGCAGCCAGTCGCGCATGGCCCGGACCGACCACAGTGCCGCCTCCAGTCCGTGATCGGTGGGCAATGAATCCGGAACGAGTTGCCAGAACTGTGCGATCACGGGAACTGGGATCGACTTCCCCTGACCCCGGGGACGACCGCCCGGTTTGGCCCGCAGAGCGGCTTCGCCACCGTTTTTCCATGCCCGGATCCATTCGCCCACCACGGTGCGGTGGACGCCGACCACTGCGGCGATCGCGATGCGGTTCATGCCCTGCTTGAAGAGCAGCACAGCTTGCTTGCGCCGCTCGAAAAGAGCTTCCGGAGAGAGGGTACGCGCGTCGCGCAGTTTCATGTAAGTGAACCGTTTGCAAAGCACGATGCGTGCCAGGTCTACCTCTCCGCCGCGCCCTCCCGCATGGTTCAAATGACGTCTGATAACCTTCCATTCCATGCAAATATTGTTGTGGCTGCAAACAGTAAGTCGTTTTGGAATACCGTTTGGGAAAATGTCGCCGTATTGATGGGCGTGCATCCGCTGAAGGATGCGCACCGAACAAACACAACCGAAACAAACAACACGCATGAAATCACTCCCAATGCTCCTTGCTGGGCTTGTCTCCGTCATCGTCCTTCCTTCCTGCAGCTCGACCTCGTCCACGGCCCTTGTGCCGGTGAACACGCGGCTGAACGATCCAGGCCGGACGACCTACGCGGTGAAGAGCACAGCGGCAGCGGAAGCGGTCAGCAGCGAAGTGAAACTGGTTCCGGTGAACACACGGCTCAATGACCCGGGCCGGACGACGTACCGGCTGGCGGCTTCAGTCCGCTGAGGAGCGCCCCGTGCGCTCGAACTCCCCGGGAATGCGGCGGGTGCCACTCAGGTCGGCATCCCCCCTTCCCGGGGCTTCCGGGAGACGAAAATTCACCGGTATCCATCGCAGGGGGAGGGCTGCCCTGCCGAATTCAGAAGTGCGGTGCCTACTTCCGGAGAGGCGCGGGATGGTCTACGGTACCTCCCGACTCGCTTTCCTTTGACCGAGCGTCGTCCGGCCGACCGGGAACGTTCATGGTTTCCGCAAGAAAGCGAGTCACATCCCTGACGACCGAAGCAACCACGCGTTCATCGGCCCCTTTGCCCCAGCGGTCGTCACCCGCGCCGAAGTAGAAGCCGTGGCCATAGCCCGGATACTCCCGGTATTCGCAGCGGACGCCCGCCAGTTTCATGAGCGGAAGAAAGAGGGGCTTGTTGAGCTTGTGGAGATCGTGCTGATCACTGTGCAGGATCAGGACTGGAGCCTTCAGCGATTTCAGTTTCCCGAGCGTGCGCTCGCGCAGGGAGTCGTTCAGGAATTTCCCGGGATCTGCCATGATGAGGAGGCGGCGTTCGTAATCGCTGGTGCTGAGCATCCCGGTGTAGATCACGGTGGCGGGTTCACCCGCAACCACGGCCCGCACGGCACGATCGCTCCCCAGTTCGAGGGCGATGCTGCCGCCGCCACTCCCTCCAAATAGGGCGATGCGCTCAGGATCGACTCCGGGAGTCTTCGCGAGGGCATGCACGATGGCGCGGACGTCTTCGATGGGGCCACGGGAAAGCACATCCTGCTCGAAGGTCCGGAAAGTGGCCTGCACCACAGCGTAGCCCGCCTGCAGCATCCGGGTCACGACAGGATTTGCCCGCAGCTGCCGCTGCAGCCGGTCCTCGGGAAATTCAGTCAGGCCGCCGTGCACGAAAACGATGGCAGGGCACCGTTGGTCGGTTTTCGGTCGGCGCCAGTATGCCTTGGCCCTGCGGCCATCCACGGCGGTCGCCGCCAGCCGCTGCACGGGACTGTCCGTTTCGGAAATCATGACCGGCTTTACCTGGGACGCCAGCGATCCCGCTCCATCGCCTTCCATGCCGGCCGTACGGCGGGCGTCCGCCCGTTCCATGGTCCGACGGTAGGTCTCGGCTTCCGGCAGCACAAGGAATCCATCCCCGTTCCCGTCGGCTGCCTTGAAAAACGGAAGCGATTTTCCCTCGTCGCTGCTGATTCGGCCATCGCCGTCTCTGTCAAGCTGGCGGAACCGTTCGTCGAGTCCGCTCCCGCTTTCCTGTGCGCAGAGCATCGTGGTCATGGCCAGCCATACCATCCCGCAGGGCAGGGAGGTCGATGGTGCGGGAACCGACGTGCTGCATGGTCTCATTTCCGCGGCGATTCCGGGGTCTTTTGGTCGAATTGTCAATCTTCCGAATCGTTACGCCCTCCGGTACGGAACTTACTCCGGCATTCGTTGCGGTCACTTGCTCAGTGGCGGTGGCAACCCGCCCGGAAGCGTGATTCCGGACGGGTGTGCCTTTCAGCCGGATCACTGGGCCTGACGCTGCCGGAAGGCGTTGCGGGCGGCGCGGCGTTCCGTGGGATTCAGGGTTCCATCGCCGTCGGTGTCGTGCGTGGCTTTGGCATTCTGCAGCCTCGTCCGCATTTGGTCGCGCGCGGCTGCTTTCTCGGATTCCCTGAGGGTGCCATCGCCGTCTTTGTCGTGACGCGCCACGATGGTGCTCCGCCGTTCCTCGAATTTTGTGCGGGCCGCCGAACGTTCGGCTTCGCTCAACCGACGGTCGCCATCGGTATCGGCCTTCCGGAACAAATGCCTCCGCAGCATGGCACGGAGCCGGGGATGCGGGCCGCGTTCCGGTGTCTGGTCCGCCGCAGCCAGGGGGGCGGCAGTCACTAGCCCAAGCAGGGCAAGAAGCAGCAAACGGTGTGTCTTCATGGTTTCGCAGGGTTCAGGTTAGCGACGGGGAAGTGCCGTCACACCAATGAAACCCCAAAGGGCCCTTCCGGTTACACAGGATTCCATCCAGACGGAACCCAAGCGCCGACCGGGGCCGGGTCCTCGTGTGTCGGCGGGACTGGCGGTGCTTCCGACGGGCCTACGGGCGGTCCTCCGGCACAAGTTTGCCATCTGCACTGGAGATCCCCTCGGCGGCCAGTCGCCTCGCTTGTTCGTCCACCCCACCCGGAAACTTCGGGTTGAGCCGTCCACCCGACTTGACGACCCGCCACCAGGGCGACGGGTTGCCGTGCCCGGCCGCCTCCGCTTCGACCGATGCATGTGCGGAAATCCATGCGAATATCCCCGTCGTCATTGGACACGCCGTTTCGGTTCCGAATTGCGCGGCCAGTCGCGACCGGACTTCGTTCACTGTCATTGTGCTTCCGCGGGGGATTGCCCGGATAATGGCATCGACGTCGCGTGGCCGCGCCACCACCATGGTGTGCCCACCCCAGCGCTTCGCCTCATCGGGGGAAAGTTCCAGGATTTTCGGAAGGTCCTTGTCGTCAGCGAGTTTCTCCTGCCAAGTGCGGCGCGTTCGGATGCGGCGGTGCGGGGATGTCTTCATGCAGCAAGGGATGATGCGCAGGATTCCCCCGGCTCTGCAAGGGTCCGATGCATTTCCATGATTGCCCGGAAGTCGAAGGTGCCGGCCCGAAAACCTTCACGATGGCATCCCCGCGATGCACAGGGCTTGCCCCCAAGGCCAACAACCTGATAGCTGAAGGGAATGAAATTTCCGACACTTCCCCTGACGCTGCTTTTTGGGATTCTGTTTCTGCCTGCCGTTCCGCGGGCGGAGACTGTCTTTGCCGGCGCCGATTGGCGGTACTGGTACGGGAAGGAAGTGCCGGAGGAGGGATGGCACGGACCGGGATTGGGTCCGGCGGTCTGGAAGGAAGGGAAGTCGCCGCTGGGTTATGGAGAAACTGCCGTGGTCACGGAACTGGATTTCGGGAAGGATCCGGCGCAGAAGCCAGTGACGGCTTTCTTCCGGCGCGATTTTCCTCTGCGGGAACTGCGGGAAGGGGAATCGCTCTATGCCATGCTGGCCATGGACGATGGAGCGGTGGTTTATCTGAATGGCCGGGAAGTG
>CAZSDE010000371.1:0-4359 GCA_964605435.1 uncultured Akkermansia sp. | reverse complement strand
GCGTTCTTCGCGCTGGCTGCCGCCGATCAGTTCCCCGATGCCTGGCACGAGGAGATCCATGGCGGCGACGGTGCGGCCGTCATCGTTCTGGCGCATGTAGAACGGTTTGATTTCCTTCGGGTAGTTGAAGACAGTGACTGGGCCACCGAAGTGTTTTTCCGTGAGGAAGCGTTCGTGTTCGCTCTGGAGGTTGAGGCCGTAGGCGACCGGGTATTCGAAGGGGTGGCTGGACTTGAGGAGGATGTCGATGGCGTGGCTGTAGGCGAGGCGCTGGAAGGGTTTTTCCGCGACCATGGTGAGTCTGGGGATGAGGTCCTTGTCGACGAATTTGCTGCAGAAGGCGATGTCTTCCGCGCAGTCGTCGAGGGCGAAGCGGGCCATTTCGCGGACGTGGGCTTCGGCGAGGTCCATGTTGGCGGTGAGGTCGGCGAAGGCGACTTCCGGTTCGATCATCCAGAATTCGGCGGCGTGTCGCGAGGTATTGCTGTTTTCGGCGCGGAAGGTGGGGCCGAAGGTGTAGACCTTGCCGAGGGCGCAGGCGAAGGTTTCCGCTTCCAGCTGACCGCTCACGGTGAGGAATGACTGACGTCCGAAGAAATCCTCATCTGGTTTTGCGGCGGAGCCCTGCTCGAGGGTGGTGACGCGGAACATTTCGCCGGCTCCTTCGCAGTCGCTTGCCGTGATGATGGGGGTGTGGACATTGACGAAGCCGCGGCTCTGGAAGAACTGGTGGACGGCCCATGTCATGCGGCTGCGGATGCGGAAGACGGCGCCGAAGAGATTCGAGCGGGGGCGGAGGTGAGCGATGGAGCGGAGGAATTCGAGCGAGTGGCCTTTTTTCTGGAGGGGGTAGGTTTCGTCGGCCGGTCCGAGGAGGGCGAGGCTGGTGGCCTGGATTTCCCATTGCTGTCCGGCTCCCTGGCTGGGGACGAGGCGGCCTTCGACCTGCAGGGAAGCGCCTGTCGTCATTCTGGCGATGTCGTCGTAGCCGGGGATGCCGGCGTCGGCGACCACCTGAATGCCGCGGAGGCAGGAACCGTCATTCAGTTCGAGGAAGGAAAACGCCTTCGAGTCGCGCCTTGTGCGGATCCATCCGGCGAGCGAGACGGCGTCGAGGGGGCCTGGGCTGGCGAGGGCGGCTTTGACGGACAATTGCATGGTGCGAGTGTCCGCGGGCGGGAGTGGCTGTCAAAAACGGAATGAGGCATCCGGTGGATTCCGGCTGTGGTTCAGGCGGTCGGCACGAAGAAGCTGTCCAGTCGTTTGGGCGAGACTGGTTCCGCGGTCCCGAGTTCCTGAGCGAAGAGCGAGACCCGGTATTCCTCGAGGAGCCAACGGAAGGATTCGTGCTGGGCGGGATTGACGCGCGGCAGCCAGTTTTCGTAGGGTGCGAGCAGAGCGGCGCGTTCGCGGTCGCGGGACGGCTGGAGTTTCGCTTTGCGGGCGCGGACCGCGAGGGCTTCGAGGTAGCGTGGGAAATGAGCGAGCTGGCGGTGCGGGATGCGGGCTGGAAAGTCGGCCGGGATGAGTCGCCGCAGTTCTGCTTCCATGGAGGGAAGGGCGGCCGATTCGGCGAGGAGAGCCGTGCGTTTTGCGAAGACCATGCGGGTGGCCTCGATGACCGTGCGGACGAGCAGGGGCCAGTCGCGCCGGGCTTGTTCGAGGAGAGCTGTGAACCGTGCCTTGGTGAGCGGGAATATGGGGTCGAGGCGGAGCGAGTGGCGCAGGATGTGTTCGGCGGCGTGCTGCTGGAGTTCCTCTGGCGACGGCAGGCCGGAGGCTCCTGCGGCGGCCATGCGGGCGCTCACGGCGCTGAGGGCGTCGTGCAGGCTGGCGGCCTTGCGGGACGGGACCGGGGCTGCGGTGAGCTGGCGGAGTTCGCGCTGGAGCCATGCGAGGTCCTTTGGAAGAGACAGTTCGGCGAGTCTGCGGATTCCTTCCTGCGAGGCGTTCGCGGCGTCGTCCTGATCCGTGAAGAGCACGAGGGAAACGGAATCGCGTTCCGCCTTGAGGCCAGGGAAGGCGAGCACGGCGCGCCCCATGCTGGTTCCGGCGGGCACCGATGCCGGCAGGTCGCTGCAGGTCCATGCTGTCAGGCCATGTCTTTCCCATTGCTGGACGGCGCGCTGCCAATCCGCCGAGCCGGCCGATTTTCCGCGCATGGCATCGTGGATGGCGGCGAGGTCGCGGCTCGTGACGAGGGTGCTGCCGGAGGCATCGACCACTTCGATGCGGGGCCGCAGGTAATCCGGGAGGCTGCCCTCGGGCCAATCCACGGCGGCCACGCGGACCCCGAAATTCCTGGTGAGGAATTCCGCAAGGGCCGGGAGGAAATCGCTGCGGCCCGGGTCGAAGCCTGCAGCCACGGCGGCGATGCGCTCCGGGAGAGGTTCGAGTGATTTCCGGATCTGTTTCGGGAGGGCGCGGAGGAGCACGGAAGCGATTTCCGGCCGGAGGCCAGGGACGGCCCATTGGAGCTGGCCTGACGTCAGGTGTTCGGCTGCTTCCGCGGGGACCTTGACCGTGACGCCGTCGCGTTCCTTGCCCGGGGTGTAGGCGTAGGAGACTGGGAGGACGGTATTGCCGATGGAGACGCGGTCCGGGAAGTGGCTGTGGTGGTCCTGCGTGTCCGTGCGTGCGAGATCCGCCTCCGTGGCGGTGAGAGCGTCGTTGCCATGATCCCGGACGAAGCGGTTGAGGTCGTGCAGCGACGAAATGCCGCGCAGCCTTGCGGCATAGAAATCGGCGAGTCGTTCTGCGACCTGCCAGACGCCGCCCGAACGGGATCGGCTGAGGGCGAGTTCCAGTTTGTCGCGGAGGCGGCGGTTGGCCGCGGCGAACGGGTGGGTGACGGCGGCATCGTCCTCGATGAGGGCGGCGCGGATGAAGATGGCCGTGGCTTCGTCGGCCCGGACCCGTCCGTAATCGATGCGCCCGCGGCGGAGTTCGAGTCCGTGCATGAGGACGCGTTCGAGGGCGGTGACGCGTCCGGTTTTCGGGTCCCATTCCGGGGCACTGACGCGGTGTTCGCAGAGGTGGGGTCCGAGGGCGATGGCCCATGCGGGTTCGATGCCTGCGGCGGTGCGGGCGAAGAGCTGGGAAGTCTGGACGATTTCCGCGGCCATGATCCAGTCCGGCTGGGCGGGTCCTTTTTCGGTGGTTCCCTGGGTGGGCCGGTCCTTGCGTTGATGGAGTGTCGATCCCGGGAATACGAGGACCTCGCGGTTGCCTGATGCCTTGTAGAGATTGCGGGCTTCGCGCCGGGCGATGTGGCCGAGGAGTCCGGCGAGGATGCAGCGGTGGATGGCGGCCGAGCGCACGTGGTCCGGAAACTCCGTGACCGCCGGTGGGTCCGCATCGTCGTCCAGCACGGCGTCGCCCAGTTGCCGCCAGAGGTCGCGCCATTCCGTGAGCCGGCTGTATGAAATGAAGTTCGTGCGGCAGAAGCGGCGCAGGGCATTGCGGCTTCCTCCCGGGGGTGGGGCGGCGAGCCAGAGGCGCAGGAGCGAAAGGAAATCCGAGCCCGGGGCGCGGAAGGCGCGGTGGGCCGTGTCGGCGGCCTCGCGGGCGTCGTCCGGCCGTTCCCGCGGGTCCGGGACGCTCAGACCTGCAGCGATCACGAGCAATTCCGGCAGAACCCGTTCGCGTTTGGCCTCGAGCAGCATGCGGCCGAGCACGGGGTCGAGGGGAAGCCGCGCCAGTTCCCGTCCGGCCGGGAGGAGTTCGTTGGTTTCGCTGAGGGCACCGAGTTCGTGCAGCAACTGGTAGCCCGCGCGGATGGCCGCCGGGGCGGGGGGATTGAGGAAGGGGAACGATTCGATTTCGCCGAGCCGGAACGCCTTCATGCGGAGGATGACTTCGGCGAGGTTGGCGCGCTGGATTTCCGGGACCGCGAAGAGCGGACGCTTGAGAAAATCCTCCTCGCTGTAGAGGCGGATGCAGAGGCCTGCCTTGACCCGTCCGGCGCGGCCGGCCCGCTGATTGGCGCTGCTCTGGGCGACTGGTTCGATGGGGAGGCGGCGAGTTCTCGTGCGGGGCTGGTAGCGGCTGATGCGGGAGAGTCCGGTATCGATGACGCAGCTGATGCCCGGGATGGTGAGGGAAGTTTCCGCGATGTTGGTGGCGGCGATGACGCGGCGCCGGTTGCTGTTGCCGAAGACGCGCTGCTGGTCCTGTCCGGCCATGCGTCCGTAGAGCGGCAGGACTTCCCATGAAGGACCAAGGCGGCCGCCGAGGACATCTACCGCTTCGCGGATGTCCCGTTCCGTGGGAAGGAAGACCAGAATGTCGCCCTTGTCCGTGCTCGTGGCGGCATCTTCCACCGCCGTGAGGGCCGCCCGCATCCAGCCGCCCTCGCCA